>CAZFBU010000134.1:0-12059 GCA_964517175.1 uncultured Saprospiraceae bacterium | reverse complement strand
CCAGGAGGATATTATCAATCGGATTTTGGATACGGTGGAGGTGCCGTAACGGCGGACTGATAGTTATCATCAGTATCTACTGTCGTCCACAAATTGCATCCGGCGACTAAAGTCGCCGCTACAAAAATAGAATAATGGAAACCCGCGACATCCTCAAAAAAGTCCGTAAAATAGAAATCAAGACGCGAGGCTTGACGAAGCACATTTTCAGTGGCGAGTACCACAGTGCGTTCAAGGGGCGGGGTATGTCATTCAGTGAGGTGCGGGCGTACCAGTACGGCGACGATGTGCGCAATATCGACTGGAACGTGACGGCGCGTACGGGCGAACCATTCGTGAAGGTCTTTGAGGAGGAGCGCGAACTGACGGTGATGCTGCTGGTGGATATGAGTCGCTCGGCGTATTTCGGCACGGTGAATCAGATGAAAAATGAATTGTTGATCGAGATTTGTGCGGTGCTGGCGTTTTCAGCCATTGCCAATAATGACAAGGTCGGCGTTATTATTTTCACCGATAAAATCGAGAAATTCATTCCCCCGAAAAAAGGGAAGCAGCATATTCTGCGGATCATCCGCGAGTTGATCGACTTTTCGCCGGAGGGCTCGGGTACGGACATCGGCGTGGCATTGCAGTATTTGAATAATATTATCAAAAAGCGCAGCATTTGCTTCGTGTTGTCCGATTTTATGACGAAAGACTACCTCGATCCTTTGCGCATTGCCAAACGGCGGCACGACATTGTCGGCGTGCAGATGACCGATCCGGCAGAGGAAGAACTGCCCAATGTGGGCTTAATCCACGCGAAAGACGCGGAAACCAGCGCTATGCGCTGGGTGGATACCTCTTCGAAAAAAGTGCGCGAAGCCTATAACAATTGGTATCGCGAAAATCAGCAGTACTTTCGTACGACCTTCTTGCGGAGCGGCGCGGACATGCTGAGCATCAAAACCAACGAACCCTACGATATTGCATTGCATAAATTTTTCTTAAAAAGAGCGAAATGAAGTCGGAAGTCGGAAGTCGGAAGTCGGAAGTCGGAAGTCGGAAGTCGGAAGTCAGAAGTCGGAAGTCGGAAGTCAGAAGCCGGAAGTCGGAAGTTGGAAGTCGGAAATCGTTGTTGGGAAAAGTTCAACCCTTCAACCTTCCGCCAAAGGCGAATAAATCAACCTTTCAACCTTCCGCCAAAGGCGGATAAATCAACCCTTCAACCGCTCTATAAACTCCTTTTCATCCTAATCCTCACCCTCATCGCCGCAAATGCCTTCGCCCAGGTGCGCGCGTCCGCCCGGTTGGACAGCTCTTACCTCCTGATTGGCGACCAGGCAGAGTTGAAACTAATTGTCGATTCCGCCCTGAATGTAAAAGATTTGCAGACCGATCTGTCGGTTTTTGATACGCTGCCAGGACTCGAAGTGGTGCGGCACAGCGACTGGAACCCGGTGGGTATAAACCGAGGCTCGGGTTCGAGTATTTTTGAGCAACGCATCACCATTACGTCTTTCGAGGAAGGCACGCATCCGATTCCGGACATTCCGATCAAATATGCCTACAACCGCCAGCCCTACACGGTCGTAGCGCCGGGGCGCGCCGTGCTGGAGGTCGCAACCATCGCGGTGACCGACACGACGCAACTGACGCCGATCAAGCCGATCATTACCGAGCCGCTCAAGTTTCAGGACTTGCTGGTGTATCTGATTCCAGTGGTTATTCTGGGGCTCATCATTGCAGCGGTGATATTTTACCTGCGCTGGAAAAAGCAAAAAAATGCACCACCGCCGCCACCACCGCCTCTGAAGCCGCACGAAGTGGCTTTGCAAAAGCTGAATGAACTGGAAGAAGAAAAGCTCTGGCAGCAGGGCTATATTAAACAATTTCAGACGGAACTGACATTCATTATCAGGGAATATCTCGAACATCAATTTTACATTCCGGCGTTGGAAAATACGACCGATGAAATTACTGCGAATTTAAAAGGAACGAGTGTTTCCGATTATTGGAAAGATAAATTACGTATCATTTTTCAAAATGCCGACCTGGTGAAATTTGCGAAAGCAGAACCGCCAACGGAAATACACGAACAGGGGCTGGACGAAGCCAAACGCTTTGTGGAAGCGACCAAGCCCGTGGAAATAAAAGAACCCGAAACGCAAGCTCAATCGTAAAAAACTGTGCTGAAAGAACTACAAAATATAAACTTTGTCAACCCGGAACTGCTGCTTCTACTGCTGCTCATTCCCATCGTTGGGTATCTTTATCACCGGCGGGCGGAACGGATGCACGCGACCCTGCGTTTCTCTTCGCTGGAAGCGCTCAAGGGGGTCCAATCGTGGCGAACGAAGTTCCGACCAACGCTGCTGGTGCTGCGCGGGCTGGCATTTGCCCTGCTGATCGTGGCGTTGGCGCGACCGCAACTGACGCTCAAGGAAGAACGCATCAATGCCGATAGCATCGACATTATGATGGTAATGGACTTGTCGAGTAGTATGCTGGCGCAGGATTTTGAACCGGACCGCCTGGAAGTGAGCAAGCGCCTGGCGATCGAATTTGTGGAGAAACGCCCCTATGATCGCATCGGGCTAACGGTTTTTGCAGGCGAAGCGTTCACGCAGTGTCCGCTTACGACCGACCACAAGGTCGTGAAGGAATTTCTGGCGAATTTGCAATGTGGTATTCTGGAAGATGGCACGGCAATCGGTATGGGGCTGGCGACGGCGGTCAACCGCATGAAAGACAGCGAAAGCAAGAGTAAAGTTGCTATCTTGCTGACCGATGGGGTCAATAATGCAGGCTACGTCAAGCCGATCACGGCAGCGGAAATTGCCAGCGAATTTGGCATCAAAACTTACACCATCGGCGTGGGCACTACGGGCGATGCGCTGACGCCGGTGAGTCGCCGCAGCGATGGGCGCTATATTTTTGGACTGGCGCGAGTGGAAATCGATGAGCCTTTGATGGAACAAATTGCCGAAATGACCGGCGGACGCTACTATCGAGCCACTTCTGCGGAGAGCCTGGAGCAGATTTATGACGAAATTGACCAACTGGAAAAAACGGAAGTGGAAATCACCAGCATCAAGCGGTACAGCGAAGAATTTTATCGTTTTGCATTCATCGCCTTGATTTTGTTGGTGTTAGAATTTATTTTGCGATATACGTTATTCCGAACGATACCTTAAAAATGAGAGGTGGGCGCGTTTCAACAACGTGCCGCACCTGAAATTGTCTATGTTTAGATTCGAACATCCATATTACCTCTATGCGCTGGAGATTATCCCGGTCCTTGCCGTCTTCTTCTGGTTGATGCTGCAAGCCCGGAAGGGTGCGTTGCAGCGTTTTGCGAATAGCGAGTTAGTGAAAAAACTAACGCCGCAGGTCGCCCGGTACAAGCATGCGCTGAAGTTCTGGCTGATGTTGTTTGCCATCATTTTCCTGGTGCTTGGGCTGGCGAATCCGCAGTGGGGCGTCAAGCGCGAAACCGTGAAACGCAAAGGCATCGACGTCGTCGTGGCGCTTGATGTTTCCAAAAGTATGCTGGCGGAGGATATTTCACCCAACCGCCTGGAGCGGGCCAAGAAATTTGCGGAAGATCTGGTGGAGAAGCTGCGCGGCGAGCGCATCGGTTTCATTATTTTTGCCGGCAACGCTTACCTGCAAGTACCTCTCACCACAGACTACGCCGCGCTTCGTCTTTTTATCAAAAGCGCCAACCCCGACCTCGTGCCTACGCAAGGTACCGCCATTGGCGATGCCGTTTCTTTGTCAGAACGCTCTTTTCCGGTGGATAATCGCCGACATAAAGTGCTGATTATTGTCTCCGATGGTGAAAATCACGATGAAGAAGCGCAGGAAAAAGTAGAAACGGCCCGCGAAAACGGGCTTCTGGTTTTCACGGTGGGAACCGGCACGACGGAGGGTGGTTTTATTCCGGAGTTCGTGGGCGGTCGCGCTGGTTTTGTAAGGGATGAGCGGGGCGATATTGTACGTTCGCGGCTGGATGCCGAAGCCCTCAGAATGCTCGCCAACACCGGCGATGGCGCCTATTTCAACCTGTCCAACGATACCGATCAGGTGCTGAACGCACTGCAACAACGCGTCAATGCGATCGAAAAACAGGAATACGAACAGCGCGCCTTCAGCGAATACGAAAGCTATTTTCAATATTTTATTGCCGTTTGCCTGATTTTGTTAATTGCCGAATTTTTGATTTCTTACAACAAAAACAAATATTTCGCAGACAAGGACTTGTTTAGAATTTAAAAAAGCGTAGCTATGAAAAACATGTTGCTCATCATTGGACTTTCATTCGCGTTTGCAACCGTGCAGGCGCAACCAACCGCGCATCGCTACCTGCGCAAGGGCGACAAAGCCTATGGCTTCAACGAGTTTACGCAAGCGGAGGAAAACTACCGCAAGGCGCTGGAAAAAAGCGAAAGCGCTTCGGGCAGCTATAACCTCGGCAACGCCATTTACCAGCAGGAGCGCTATGAAGAAGCCATTCCGCGGTACGAAGCCTCGGCGCAGTTGCTGAAGGAAGACCTGGCGAAGGCGCGCGCTTTCCACAATCTGGGTAATGCCTATTATCAAAAAAACGAGTTGGAAAAAAGCATTGAAGCTTACAAAAATGCCCTGCGCCTGAATCCGAGCGACATGGAGACGAAGTTCAATCTCGCAATCGCCCAACGAAAGTTGCAGCAGCAGGAGCAAGAACAAAACGAAGACCAGGAGCAAAACGAACAAGAAGAACAACAACAGGACGAACAACAGCAGCCCCCGCCCGACAGCGAAGAGGAACAGCAGCAAAAACAACAACAGGGCGACCCCCAGGATGCCCCGGAGCAACCCCAAGACCTGACGCAGGAAGAAGCACGCAAACTGCTGGAAATCATTGCCCAGGAGGAGCAAAAAGTACAGCAAAAATTGCGGAAAGCACAGGCTAAGCCAACAAAATCGAAAAAAGCCTGGTAATTTTGGAACAGCGCATGGATCGGCTCGACCATTCCGACTTTGAAACGTTTTTTCTAAAAACATAAAACCTTTGAAAAATGAAACGAATCATTGTTTTATTCATCATCGGTCTTTTTTTTCAAACGGTCGCTCGCGCGCAAAGCGAAGCGAAGTTTTCCGTGGAAATCAGCAGTGATTCTATTCTGCTGGGCAATTATTTTATCGTGAAATTCACCCTGGAAAACGCGAACAGCAACAACTTTCAAGCGCCTGATTTTTCGGATTTCCGGGTGGTCAGCGGCCCGAATTTTTCTTCCAGCATGACCGTCATCAACGGCAATATGTCGCAAAAAGCATCTTACACATTTTACCTCGAACCCCGGGACATCGGCAATTTTTTCATCCAACCAGCCAGCATAGACACCGAAGCAGGCACGCTGGAGACCATCCCGCTGGAAATCCTGGTGGTGCCCAATCCAAAGGGTATTATCCAAAAACCTGAACTTCGGGAGGAGTCCATGCGTTTTGACATGCAAATGGACGATTTTTTCAAGCGCCCCGCCCCGCCGGAGCAACCCGAGGAAAAACCAAAGCGCAAAACCCGCAAAACGGTTAAAACATAAATGCAGAAATTCGCAGCCATGAAGCATCGTTGGAGCATATTAATCCTGATTTTTTTGCCGACACTGGCGTTCGCGCAAGTCAGCTTTGAGGCTTTCGCCAATGCTAAACAAGTGCTGAAAAGTGGCTACGTGGAAGTTATTTTTACCTTGAAAAATGCCGATGGCAGCAATTTTCGAGCACCGACTTTTCCCGATTTTCACGTGCTGAGCGGACCTTCGCGCTCCATGAGTACCACCATCATCCAGGGAAAAGTATCGAAAGAACTGAGCTATTCCTTCACCTTGCAACCCAAGCGTACCGGAAGATTCACGATCGGCAAGGCAAGCATCAAAGCGGACGGGCGGCGCCTATCTACCGAGCCTTTCACCATTGAAGTGCTGGAAGGCAAAGACATTGTGGCCGCGGAGGAGGAGCAGATTTTCATTCGCGCCGAAGTCAATGCCGGGGAAGCGGTGGTCGGGCAGCAGCTTACGCTCGATTACAAACTCTACACCGCCGTTGATGTGGACAGTTACAGCATCCTGGAAGAAGGAGATTATCAGGGATTTTTCGCGCAAGACCTGCGCCGCTACAATGCCCCCGCCGTGCGGGAGGTAATTGATGGCGTGCAGTACGTGACCAAAGTACTGAAACGCATTGCCTTGTTTCCGCAGCAGGCGGGCGTGCTCGCGGTGGCCCCGCTTACGCTGGAGCTTTCGGTTTTGGTGGATGGCGCCGGATCGCGCAACGGCTTCTTTTTCAATCGCCAAACCCGGCGGCAGGTGGTCGCCTCCGATGCCATACAGATCAAAGTGAATCCGCTGCCACCCGATCCGCCGGCTTCTTTCACCGGAGCGGTGGGTAAATTCAAGGCAAATTTCACCATCAACCGAACGGAAGCAAGTACCGATGATGTGATTTCGTTGCGATTGGTCATCAATGGCAATGGCGACATCAAGCGGGTGCAGCCGCCGAAGCTGGTCGTACCGGATAGCTTCGAGGTGTATGATCCGCGGGTTTTGGAGGAAAGTTCCTATGAAAATCCCGGTGGCGAAATCATTGGCAAAAAAGAGATCGAATACTTCCTCCTGCCCAAAGAGCCCGGAAGCTATTCCATACAACCGTCTTTCGCTTATTTCGATACGGATTCCAACAAATATGTCGTTCTCGAACAGCAGGCGTTCGTCCTTGAAGTGCTGCCGGGCACGCTGCGCCCGTCGGAAGTGGTGATGGATGGCGCCAATGCCATTGAGCAGGACATCCGCTTCATCAAGCTCGATACCAAACTCCAGCCGGTACGGCCGGGTTTCTTTGGCTCTATGCCTTTTTGGGTGCTGACAGCCTTGCCTTTTTTGCTGTTTGGGGGTGTTATCGTTTTCAAAAAACGCCGCGAACAGCAAAGCGACCTGAGCCTCCGCGACCTGAAGACAAAACGCGCGCGCCAGGAAGCGCTCCGGCACCTGAAAGTTGCGGAAGAGCATTTGCAGGCTCCTGCCAGCCGGGCATTTTACGATGAAGTATCCAAAGCCATGCTGGGTTATGTTTCGGATAAACTGCAAATTCCCGGTTCGGCATTAACGAAGGATAATGTTCGCGAAAAGCTTCATTCGCTGAAGGTGTCCGAGCCGCTCATCGAAAACTTTATGAAAATTATACAAACCTGCGAGGTGGCACTTTTTGCCGGCAAGGACAACCCCGAAGCCATGCAGGCAACCTACCAGTCGGCAGTGGAAACCATCTCCGGCATGGAGGGATGGCTGAGCAAATGAAAATCACACACAACCATGAAGGTTTTGCCGACGCATGCCTTTGAATGTTAACTTATGGGAAGAAGAAAAAAAACGCTGCAAAATGTCAGCATTACCGGTATTGCCGATAAAGGCAGGGGCGTTGGCAGAACGGCAGACGGGAAGGTGGTCTTTGTGGAAGAAGTTGTGCCCGGCGATGTCGTGGACGTGCTGGTGTTGCGCAAAAAAAATGGCGTGATGCAAGGCATTCCGCTGGATTATCGCCAGCACTCCGCTGATCGTACGGAACCGTTTTGCACCCACTTTCAGGTGTGTGGCGGTTGTAAATGGCAACATCTCACATACGACAAACAACTGGAGCACAAGGAGAAAGTCGTGCGCGAAGCCTTGCAGCGCATCGGCAAGGTCGAAGTGGAAGATTTCCAGCCCATTCTCGGCGCAGCCGATACCACGTTCTATCGCAATAAAATGGAATTTGCGTTTTCCAGCAAACGCTGGCTCACCAAAGAAGAGATAGAAACCAACGCCGAGGTAGATCGCGACCATGCCCTGGGGTTTCATCGGCCGGGGCAGTTTGACAAAATCGTGGATATAGAAAAATGCTGGCTGCAACCAGACCCCTCGAATGCAATTCGCAACGGCGTCAGGGCGATCGCCATTGAGCAGGGCCTGCGCTTTTTTGACAACCGCGAAAAGGAAGGCTTCCTGCGCAGTTTGTTGTTGCGCATCACCGATATTGGCGAAGTGATGGTTCTGTTTAGCTTTGGCGAGGACGACCAGGCGAAGCGCGAAGCATTTTTGGAGGCCGTTCTGCAGCGCTTTCCGCAAATCACCACCCTGTGCTACTGCATTAACACCAAAGTAAATGATTATCTGATGGATTTGGATATGATTACTTACCACGGTAAAGGCTACATTGAGGAACAATTGGGGCATGTGCGCTTCAAAATCGGACCGAAGTCGTTTTTTCAAACGAATACCCGGCAAGGCAAAAACCTGTACGATATTGCCGTAGCATTCGCGGACTTGCAAGGCCACGAAAACGTGTATGACCTTTACACCGGCGTGGGCAGCATTGCGCTGTATCTGGCGCAAAATTGCCGACGGGTGGTGGGCATTGAAGAAATTGAAGCCGCTATTGTGGATGCACGGGCCAACGCCCGATTAAACAACATCGACAATACGGTTTTCTACGCCGGCGACGTAAAAGATATGCTCACGCAGGAGTTTGTCGATCAATATGGCAAACCCGACGTACTCATCACCGACCCACCGCGGGCAGGTATGCACCAGCAGGTAGTCGATATGCTGCTTCATTTGGAAGCGCCGCGAATAGTGTATGTAAGCTGTAATCCCGCTACACAGGCACGCGACCTGAATTTGCTTGCCGCAAAATACGCCGTACGCAAAGCCCGACCGGTGGATATGTTCCCGCATACGCATCACATCGAAAATGTGGCGCTGCTGGAATTGCGCTAAGATAAGTAGGTGGAAAATGTTATTTGTTAATTGGGGTAACCTATATGTTTTTGATAATTAGTGCTTTGTGATTTTCATACTAAAAATAATCATGTCCGGGTACTTACTTTGCAAAAAAAATTATGCTACAATCGCGTTGGGGTCTTTGACTTTCGCTGCTTGCAGGGGCGTCATCTCCAGATGCGCCAGCAGCCGTTCTCGTGAGGGGTACGCCATGCCCAGGAGGATGAGAAACAGCAGAGAAAATGCCAGAAAAAGCAGGTTGCTCGTCATCATAAAGCCGACCCCGCCCAGCAAGGCCGGTAGCTCCAGCAAAAACCAATGAGCGATCAGCGCCGAGCGATAGACCTCCAGTTTGTTTTTCAACTGGTGTTCGTTGCTGGCAGTCAATATCCGTGCCTGAAAGATTCGCCGCCCACCAAAAAATCCAGCTAACGACAACAGCGCTACCAGTATCAGCATAGTTTGATCGAGGCCGCCGGGTTCGTTTTTTTCATTAAAAAACAAAAAATAGACCACCGTAACAAAAACAACTACCCCGAACACCAGCCCCAGATGCAGAAGTGACAGGATGTTGAAATATTCTCTGGAAGTGATTGGTTTGCTGAGCATAATTCGTTTGTCTTCCTGCAAATATTGAAAATTATTCTTTCTTTTCAAATCAGATGAGCAAAGTAATATCAACGCTAGCCCCCGACTCTTTGAAGATCGGGGGTTTTTTATATTTTTTCGACAACAAAATCCGCCTTATGCGCAAAAATTAGCCATCTATCTTGTTAATTTTGACGTTTTTACACCAAAAACATCCACTTATGAATCCGGAGCAACCCTACGTTCAGTTACAGCAAGATTTGAAGCGATATATCCCGATGCTGGGCCAAGCAGCCGATTCCATTCTGGAACAAGATATTTCAAAATACCCGATTTTCGTGGTACACCGCTACGACCTGGAACTGGGAATCCCACTAGTGGTACACGGCGAAGAAGAGCCCCGGTGGTCTATTCACGTTACGACCCTGGAAGAACTCGTGACCAAGCGGCTGGTGCAGGAAGACAAGGTAGAAGATTTCCGGCAGGTATATAAAAACCCAACCGATTTCCTGTGCCTTTTCGCCTGGAATGAAGCCAACGCTAGTTTCGTTTTTTTGCCTCGGAAAGACTAATTCCGAAAACGACCGCCAATTTGGTATATTTGCAAGATGGAAAAAAAAGATACCATGAAAGTGCTGATCTGTGATGCCGAGCCGGTGCTGCTGGCCGCCATCGAATTTCGACTATTGAAATACGGTCTGGAAATTATACAGACTTCCCGAAAGGAAACGCTGAAAGAAATCAAACTTCATCAGCCCGAACTGGTCATCATTGATACCGAAGGTACGCCAGAGAAGAGCCTCCAACTCCTCAAGGACATCAAAGCCGACCACAAAGACCTGCCAATCCTCATTGCTTCGCCCATAGAAGAGGAGGAAGAACTCTGGGAAGCGCTGCGCGCCGGTGCGGAAGATTTTATTACCAAACCGTTCAAGCCCATTGAATTGGTTATCCGCGTGCGTCGATCACTGGACAAACTGGATTTGAATAAAAACTGATCCTTGCCGGCGAACCCCGAAAGGATCAGAGCACGGCCGCAATACGCCTTGAAAATTCGCATAATCCGATAACCGGCACTATGAAAAATTTAGTTATCTTTAAGATAAAAAATTACACCAAATGACAAACTTAACCTCCTTTGCAAAAATGGGCGCGCTGGTCTTTGCCCTGCTTATGACCGCTTCCTGTGCGGTGAATCCCGTTACCGGCAAAAAAGAACTGATGCTATTGTCGAAAGACCAGGAAGTCGCACTTGGTGCCGCCTCCCACCCCAGCGTCATGGCGAGTTTCGGCGTGTATCAGGACGAAGCTATCCAGCGGTTTATTTCGGAAAAAGGACAACAGATGGCCCGCGTTTCGCACCGACCGGAGCTGGAATACAACTTCGAGGTACTCGATTCGCCGGTGGTCAATGCCTTTGCGCTGCCTGGTGGCTACATCTATTTTACCCGGGGTATTCTGGCGCATTTCAACAACGAAGCGGAGTTTGCCGGAGTTCTCGGCCACGAAATCGGGCATGTGACCGCCCGCCACGGCGCGCAGCAGTACAGCACGCAAATTCTGATGCAGGGCGCCCTGATCGGCGGAATGATTCTCTCCGAAGACTTTGCGCAATATGCCGGACTGGCATCGCAGGGCTTGGGCTTGCTGATGCTCAAATTCGGACGCGACGACGAGAGCCAGTCCGACCAACTGGGAGTAGAATATTCCACCGCTATTGGTTACGACGCCCACCAAATGGCGGGCTTTTTCAAAACCATTGATCGCCTGAGCGGCGGCGGTGGAGGCATCCCGACGTTTTTGTCCACCCACCCCAATCCAATTGACCGATACAACAAAGTGAACCAATATGCCAGCCAGTGGCAACAAAAGCAAAACAAAACAAACCTGGCGGTAAACCGCGAGTCGTACCTGCAAATGATCGACGGGCTGGTATATGGCGAAGACCCGCGCCAGGGCTACGTGGAAAATGGTATTTTTTATCATCCCGATCTGAAGTTTCAGTTTCCGGTACCCCAGGGCTGGCAATACCAAAACATGGCTTCTATGGTGCAAATGGCACCCGAAGGCGGGCAGGCAGTGCTCAATTTTACCATTGCCCAACAAAAAACGCTTAATGACGTGGATGCAGCGTTTACCAACAATAATAACGCCATGCAGATTCTGGACCGCCAACGCATCAGCGTAAGTGGGCTTCCTGCGCTGGCTTACACCGTGCAGCAAACCGAACAGCAAAACGGGCAGGTCGTCCGCGGTCTGATTTATTTTATCGAATACGGAGGTTTGATTTACGAATTTTCGGGCTTGTCTTACGCCGAAAGTTTCAATACTTATCGCAATACGTTTGAAAATGTAATGCGCAACTTCCGCGAATTGTCGGATCCGTCGAAAATTAATGTGACACCGGAGCGCCTCCGCATCAAAACCGTACCCCGCAATGCTACGCTACAAGCCACCCTGCAAAGCTTTGGCATGCCCGACAGCCGGCTGGCGGAACTCGCTGTTTTGAATGGCATGGAACTCAACGAACAAGTGGCGCGCGGCGCTTTGATCAAGGTTGTGGAAAAATAAACGGCACCGGCAAGCTGGAGAAAATCTCTTCCGGCACGATAAAAAAACGTATCTTCGCGGTCTTAATCCGCTCATTGCCTTATGCTGAACAGAAAACAACCGCCACTTATTCGCCCGATTGAG
>CAZFBU010000133.1:10995-12145 GCA_964517175.1 uncultured Saprospiraceae bacterium | reverse complement strand
ATAAATTTGTCCACCTACTTAATTTTTAATGTAGACTCATCTGGTGGTTTCAAACCACCAGATGAATACCGTTCTTTCATATTCTTTCTCGCCGGACAGTTTCAGTTAAATTTAACCCTTCCGACAAAATTGGGTACCTGCTTTGGTACAATTTTTCCCGCTTTCCCCTACTTTTGAAAAAATTTTAACCCATGAAGAAATGGCTCGGCGTATTGGCGCTTTCCACATTGGCTGTGCATCAGGTCGGAGCGCAAGGTGTCAACCTGCCACTCAGCAACCCCGCCTACCACATTCTCGACCGCCTGGAAATCAAGTCCGGCGCACGGACGCCCTACCACTCTTCGCTCAAATACTACACCCGGGGCGCCGCAACCCGCTACGCTGCCATGTTGGACACGATGAACCTGCCCACACTCACCAAACTGGACCGGGAAGATATTCGCTATATCTATCGCGACAACAATGAGTGGCTGGTGCCCACGGAATTTTACACAACCCTCGCCGGGCAGCGCGAAAAAGTAGCCGGAGAAAAGCTCCTGACGCAAACGGAAGCCTGCCTGCAGGATCCTCGGTACGTGCGTTGCGACAAGCCGATTCTGAAATATTTCTACCAAACGCCCGCGAATTTTCTGGAGGTGAATGACAAGTTTTTCCACCTGCGGGTAAATCCGATCCTGAACCTGAATGTAGCAACCGCCAATGAGGACCCCAGCCTGCTGTTTTTCAATCAGCGGGGCGTGGAACTGCGTGCCGGCGTGGACGACCGCGTTTATTTTTATTTCAATATTCTGGAAACGCAGGGACGCTTTCCGCAATATGTGAATGAGCGCATCCAGCGCGACCGGGCGCTGCCGGGCAATGGGTTGTACAAAAACTTTTCGAGCAATCTCTTTGGCGCGGGGCAAGCGTACGACTTTTTGAACAGCCAGGGCTATCTGGGTTTTAATTTTACGCGGCACATCGGGGCACAATTTGGCTACGGGCGCAATTTTGTCGGTAATGGCTATCGTTCGCTGCTGCTCAGCGATTTTTCAAACAACTACCTGTATTTCAAACTCAACTGGAACGTCTGGCGCTTTCAGTACCAGAATATCTTCACGGAGCTTTCGGCGCTTTCCGCGAATGCTTCGCCCGGCGACAATATCGTACC
>CAZFBU010000133.1:0-10895 GCA_964517175.1 uncultured Saprospiraceae bacterium | reverse complement strand
CGACCTTACACTTACACCCATCGCGACAGCATCACGAGCTACGCGCATTACAATCAGCCGCTGGCTCATCCGCTGGGTGCCAATTTCAACGAAATGCTGTTTATCATCCGTTATCAGCCCATTCATAAACTCACCCTGGAGGCCCGCTTCATTGCTGCGAGCCTGGGCGAGGATACCCGAAACGAAAACTGGGGCAACAATGTGCTCCTGCCGCACACCACGCGCGTGCAGGACTACGAGAACGAGATCGGGCAGGGCGTAGGCGCGGATATTGCCATTGTGGGGCTGGACGTAAGTTATCAGCTCTGGCATAATATTTTCCTTGATTTCAATTATTTCTATCGCCAAAAGAACAGTGAAAATCCAACCCTGAGCAATCGCATGAATTTTTTTGGCGGTGGTCTGCGAATGAATATCGGACGGCAGCGTTTTGATTTTTAAATCTCAGCCATTGTACTACTTTATCCCCGAAAGGCATAAACATCCCTTCCATTCTATTTGTACTACACAATGTATTTGTGTTCAGAATATCCATTCAGCAACAGACCGTTTAATGACTGATTTTTACAACATTCTCGCTCACTTGCGGGAGCAGGCCCTCGAAGCCGGCGACATCATGCGCCACTATTTTCGCAACCCCAACTGCCAGGTTTACATCAAGCCCGATAAGTCGAAAGTGACCGATGCCGATCTGACCATCTCTACTATGATTCAGAAGCGCTCCGCCCGGGCTTTTCCGGATATTTTGTTGTACAGTGAAGAAACCAACCCCAAGCCACCGGTGGAGGCAGGCAAGAGCTATTTCGTCATTGATGAACTCGACGGCACGAGCTACTTTGCAGACGGCGTTACCGGGTTTTCGCATCTGGCAGCGTATTATGACCAAAACGAAAAGTTGACGATCGGGGTTATTTACTATCCTTTGGAAGATGTGCTGTTGTACAGCTTGAAGGGTCAGGGCGCTTTTATGGAAAAAAAGGACGAAAAAATCCGGTTGGAAATGCCAGAGGAGAAAGAATGGCAGGAACTCGTTTTTGCACACCCCAAGCGCTACCGTGGCGAAAAATACACGGCGGCGTTCCGGAAAATCGGCGTCGATGTGGCGCGCATATCCTACGTCACCGGGCTGCGCACGCTCGAATTAGTACTCGGCAACCTGGATGTGATTCCATTATTCAATTATTACATCAACCCCTGGGACATGCTGGCGGAAAAGGCATTGGTTGAGGAATTGGGGTTTAATCATAGTTTTTTAAATGGCGAAGACGTACCTTTTACTGACCACAGGGATAAAAGTAACGAGGGATATTTAATTTGCCCCAAGCCGTTTAAAGATCAACTCATAAAAAAGTTTGGTGCCGATTAATGCGATTCGCCCTTTTATAAATTACCCAGCACATCACAACTGCTGGCGGAGAGGTCGATCAATGGGGACCAAAGTGAACCCTATGGCTCATGCCGGGCATCAATATGTTGGCGCTGGCTGCTATATTCTATTTTTATACCCGACCGGAAATATTGAAATGCACCCGACACGCAAGCGATTTTGCTGAAATTTCTTACTTTTAGCAAAATCTTACTTGTATGCACCCTCACGAACAACTACTTCGCCAATTCTATGCGGCTTTGCAAAACAAAGATCACGAAAGTATCAGAAAGCTCTACCACCCCGAAGTAGAATTCTATGACCATGCCTTCGGTCACCTTGGCGGCAAGCGGGCAAGCGCGATGTGGCACATGCTGCTGTCGAATATTTCGGAGGAATCACCCTTGGAGTTTCGATTCACAAATATCAAAGCAGACGATACGCAAGGCAGCGGCGAATTAGAGGCTTTCTACAATTTCTCCCTCACCGGCCGAGCTGTACACAATAAAATTCGAGGCACTTTCCATTTCCAAGATGGCAAAATCATTCGACAAAGGGATGAATTTAACTTCTGGCGTTGGTCGCGGCAAGCATTTGGATTTACGGGCTTGCTATTAGGTTGGACACCTTTTTTCAAACAAAAATTCCAAGGCGAAGTCAACAAACGGCTCGATAAATTTATAGCGAAGCACCCCGAATATGCTTGAAATCACTGAAAAGTTTATATTTTAGCTGAAACAACCTAAAACTCAACACATGCAACTCAATCGTTTATCTCGCTACGCGAGTGGGCTTTTCCTACTCCTATCCATTTTTTTCTATAGCTGCGAACCACAACCTAGTCAAGATCAAGGCACCAACCTGCGTTTTGAAATTTCGTTTCCCGAAGCGCTGAGTGCCGAAGCACTGACCGGTCGTATGTTTATTTGCTTTGGTGAAAATGACGAACGCGAACCCCGCCTACAAGTAGGACGCTACGGCGTACAGTTTTTTGGCGTCGATTTTGAAAACCTTGCGCCCGGCGAAACGGTCGTCATTGATGGCAGTACCATCGGCTACCCCGCAGAATGGCTCAAAGATGTGCCTGCCGGCAAATATTACTTGCAAGCGGTTTTGAACAAATATACCGAATTCAAGCGCTCGGACGGACAAACGCTCTGGATGCACAACGACCAGTGGGAAGGGCAAAACTGGCGGCGCTCACCCGGCAATTTCATTAGCGAAGTAATCGAAATGGACATTGACCCGGCACGCGGCAGCACGATCAAGATTGAGCTGAGCGAAGAAATTCCGCCCATCGAAGTGCCCGAAGATACCAAATGGGTGAAGCGTTTCAAGATCAAAAGCGACATTCTCAGTGCATTCTGGGGGCAGGATATTTTCCTCGGCGCTACGGTTTTATTGCCCAAAGGCTACGATGAAAATCCAGAGGCGCGCTACCCGACCGTTTATCATCAGGGGCATTTCTCGCTGAATCCGCCCCTCGGCTTTCGCGAAGAAGCGGATAATGATTTTTATAAAGCCTGGACTTCCGACGATTTTCCTCGGTTTATTGCGGTCACGCTGCAACACCCAACCCCTTATTTCGATGATTCCTATGCAGTGAATTCTGCCAATAATGGCCCTTATGGCGATGCCATTCATCAGGAGTTAATTCCCGAATTAGAGCGTCGATTCCGCACTATTCCCGAAGCCTACGCTCGCTTGCTCACGGGCGGTTCTACCGGCGGCTGGGAGTCGTTTGCATTGCAGGTGTTGTACCCGGATTTTTACGGCGGTACCTGGTCATTTGCGCCCGAT
This sequence comes from uncultured Saprospiraceae bacterium, assembly GCA_964517175.1. Classification (GTDB taxonomy): domain Bacteria; phylum Bacteroidota; class Bacteroidia; order Chitinophagales; family Saprospiraceae; genus JADJNW01. The sequence continues at coordinate 7,729 of CAZFBU010000133.1, read as the reverse complement.
CCGCTGGATTTTAGGAATGTCGAGGGCATCAACATTTATGAAGATGACAATGCGTTTTTCCGCAACAAGGGCTTGTACGAAGTGCCGATTGTCAATACCCGCGTCCCTGAAACCGAGGCAATTCAACTCACCTCCGAGCAGCGCAATCGCATGGAACTCGTCAACGGTACAAAAGGACGCTCCGGGCAGCAGCTCGATATTTGGAGTGCGGTTTTTGGACCAGTGGGCGAAGACGGATATTTCAAACCCCTATTCGATAAACGCACCGGGGCAGTGGATTCTACCGTAGCGCAGTACTGGCTGGAAAACTACGACCTGCGGCATTATCTCGAAAATAATTGGTCAACTGTCGGTCCGAAACTCGTCGGTAAGCTCCATGTTTTCTGCGGACGCATGGATCAATTTTATCTAAACATCGGAGTATATCACATGGAAGAGTTTCTCGAAAGTACCACCAATCCTTACTACGGCGGTTCTTTTTCTTATGGCGATCGGGGTAGCCACAGTTGGCGACCTTATGGCAATGACCAACTCTTGCGCGTGATGGCGGATCACATTGTAAAAAATGCGCCGCATGAACGGGGAAAAAAGTGGCTGGACTAGCATTCTAAACTCATCGGTCGTGCTCGTATAGCTTTAATGTTTCGATCAGATTGATGAGTTTTTCGGCATAATGTTTGTCAGTGGCATAGCCTGCTCGTTTCAGTCCGTGCGCCCAGCTTTTGTAGTCTTTTTTGTCAAATTTGTACAAATGGCGATACCGCTGGGCGCGCAGCAGGTGGCTATGCGAGCGATAACTCTCCCAGGGATTTTTGTAAATGCGGAAAAAGTCCTTGTGCGAATCGTCCGTAAAATTGCTGCAATGCCCTTTTCTGCAGGTGCGCGAGAAGCATTTCATGCCAAAGTGGTTGTTGTTCTTGCGCGCCAGGGGGCTTTCACCGGCGTCGCTTTCCAGCAGCCCCTGCGCCAGAATGATACTGGCCGGGATGCCGAACGCTTCCATTTCCTGCCGGGCAATATTTGCAAAACGCTTCACGTACGATTCCTGCTTTCGGCGCTTGGCGGCCCGCGCCGAAGCCGGGTCATTGGTCGCAAATTGACCGGTGGTATAGGTGAGGTTGGCATATTCGTTGGCGAGGTTGTCTTCCGGTGACGATGTGGCTGCTGTCGGCGGGTTGTTTTGCTCCAGCATGGAGACGTTCATAGCGCCGGAGGCATTTTCTACCGCTTCCGGCAGGTCGGTCACCTCTTCCTTTACTTCCGTCGTCAGGAGTGGCTGCAGCGCATTGAGGTTAAAATTGATACTCAAATCCTTGTAATAAGCTACATAAGCAAAAGCGAGCAATGCGCCTGCTTTTATCCCATGCTTTCGCGCTTTTTTCTTTAGTCGCTGGCGTACAACCTTCAGCGCGGTTTTCAAGTCTATATAGTTTGACGTATAATTTGGATTCATACAACAAAAGTTTACTTACAGGACAATATTAAAACAAATTGTGTTTTAAAACAATCTTTTTACAAACTTTTTGTTTTTAAAATGCGCAAAAGGGTGAGCGGAAGGAAAAGAGCAGCAGTAAAAATGGCAGAAAATTCGCTGTATTCCGTAGCTTCTGCTACCTTTGCGGAAAATTTTTGAAAAAACGACATCCATGAAAAAACTGCTTATTTTAATGCTACTTACGGGCATCGCTTTTGGTGCACAGGCACAAAAGTATGGCCACCTCAACTTTGGCAATGTGATTGCACTCATGCCCAAGACAAAAGCGGCGGATGCCGAGATGAAGGCGTTTCGGGATCAAATCAACGCGGAGGCGGATACGCTGGCAAAAGCTTTTCAGCAAAAATACCTGGCTGCTCTTCAGGAAGTGCAGGCGGGTACGCTGTCACCTCTTCAGCAACAACAACTGCAGGAAGAACTGGAAAAAGGGCAGGAAGACCTGGCGAAATACGAACAGGAATCGGAGCAAAAAATTCAGGCGAAGAGACAGGAACTGCTAGGCCCCATCATTGCCGAAGCCGAAGCTGCCATTCAGGAAGTTGCTAAGGAAAATGGTTATGTGATGGTTTTCGATACCAGCCTGATGAATGCGATTCTCTTTGCGAAAGATGCAGATGACATGATGCCGCTGGTGAAAGCCAAGCTGGGCATAAAAAATACGGAAGAAGGTAAAGAATAACCTACGCCCGGATTTTTTGCTGCATGCGCAGATAATTGTAGAGCATGCCGGAGTCCAGCACGCCGACGAGGTAGCCCTCCTGGTCGTAAACCGGGAAAATGGTGGAACCTCCCTGCTGGACTTCGGCAAATATGTGCTTCAGGTTGTCGCTGAGTAACAAAGGTTTGACTTTTTGCTCCATGTAAGCTTCTACCGGCTGGTCGAACGCCTTGTCTTTCACTGCATCCATGATATTTTTTTCCTGCAGTACCCCCACCAGTGTTTGCCATTCGTCAAAAACAAGGAAACTTTTTTCCCAACCGTGCGTCACCACATCTGCCACCGTTTCCATGGTGTCATTTCTGTAAAATTTGGTAAAATTGCTGCGCACTACATCCGCCACGGTGTGATTGTCCAGTGTGCTATCCATCCGCACCATGCGATACTCATTGGCAGCCATAAAGAAAACGAAGACGCCAATCAGCGCCGTGATCGGACTCGCCTCCCAGATACCATAAGCCACCAGCAGCACCGCAAAAAACTGCCCGATGTACGAAGCAATGCGCGTTGCGCGAATGCGCCCAAGCCGAATGGACAGCAATGCCCGTAGCACGCGCCCGCCATCCATGGGGAATGCCGGCAGCATATTGAATACCGCCAGGGTGCCATTCAGGATCATCAGTCCGAAAATGAAAAAATCAAATGGCGTGAGATCACGCACGAAAACATTGTTCGAACCATTGATGATACTGAAAAGCTGCGCGCGCTGGTCGCCGGTTACCATCAGCAAATAAGGCGAGAGGATCGCCATGATAGTGATATTGACCAACGGACCGGCAATCGCCACGTAAAACTCCTGCATGGGATTTTCCGGCAAACGATCGAGGCGCGCCACGCCGCCAATGGGCGAGAGGATAATGTCTCTGGTTTTGACGCCATAGCGCCTGGCCGTGAGCGCATGCCCAAACTCGTGCAGCACCACGCAGGTAAACAGCGCTATGACAAAGAGCATCGACCAGACAATGTTTGCCCAGTCCCAGCCTTCCCGAAACCCGATGTAAAACACCCAAACAAAAACCAGCCCGAACGTCCAGTGAATCTGAACGGGAATACCAAAAAATTTAGCAATTTGAAGCGCTCCTCTCATCTATGATGTTGATATTGTCAATTTCCTTCCGGAAGGTGCTTGATGGATTTTGATTCGATACGTTAACGAAACGCTGAACTTACAAACAATGTTTTGTAACATAAAAAGGCAGCGGTACGCCTGTGCGCTGCTGCCTCCTTGCTTTATTCAGATTGTATAATGTGGATTAAACTTTTTCCATCGTACCATTCGCAAACATCGGCTGGTACAATTGTCCTTCCAAAATAGCCCGTGAAATCACAATGCGCTGTACCTCGGATGTACCTTCGTAAATTTGCGTGATCTTCGCATCGCGCATCAACCGTTCTACATGATATTCTTTTACAAAACCATAGCCACCGTGTACCTGTACCGCTTCCACGCTGTGCCGCATCGCTACTTCCGATGCGAATAATTTCGCCATCGAACTCGCGGTCGTATAATCCATGCCAACATCTTTCATCCAGGCAGAACGATACACCATCAGCTTCGCCGCTTCAATCTCCGTTGCCATGTCTGCCAGTTTAAAGGCAATCGCCTGGTGTTTGCTGATGGGCTTACCAAATGCACTACGTTCTTGCGAATAAGCCAGCGCCAACTCATACGCGCCGCCGGCGATGCCCAGCGCTTGCGCGGCGATGCCAATGCGACCGCCTGCGAGGGTTCTCATAGCAAGTTTAAATCCAAAACCATCTTCGCCAATGCGATTTTCCTTCGGGACTTTCACATCCGTGTACATGATGGTGTGCGTGTCGGACGAGCGAATGCCCAATTTATCTTCCTTCGCACCAACGGTTACGCCGTCCCAGTCGGTTTCCACCAGAAAAGCATTAATACCTCTGTGCCCTTTCTCGGGGTTGGTTTGCGCGATCACAATATGTAATTTGGACGTACCACCATTGGTGATCCAGTTTTTTGTGCCATTGATTAAATAATAATCGCCCATATCCTCGGCTACCGTACGTTGGCTTGTGGCGTCGCTACCCGCTTCCGGCTCCGACAGGCAGAAAGAACCAATCCACTCACCGGAGGTCAATTTCGGCAGGTATTTCGACTTTTGCTCTTCGGTGCCGTACATTTCAATACCCCAATTTACCAGGGAATTCTGTACCGACATAATCACCGAACAGGAATTGTCAATTTTGGAAATCTCTTCCATTGCCAACACGTACGACAGTGTATCCATTCCGCCACCACCGTATTCGGGCGGAACATTCATACCCAGAAAGCCCAGTTCTGCCATCTTTTGCACCTGCTCTCGCGGGTATTGCATCTTGGCGTCGCGCTCGATCACACCCGGCTTCAATTCTTTTTGAGCAAACTCACGTGCCGCTTCCTGCACCGCCAGTTGCTCCTCATTCAGTTCGAAAAACATATAGGTTGCTTTAGTTAGGTTTTGAAATACTCAATGGCGAATTTACGCTAAATTTTAACAATGGACAACTGGAAATGTTGCCGGGCTTCAAAAATACGCTTGCTACCGGACTAAATGAAATTCACCACTAACCAACTGCGTCGCTCCTTCTACCTCCAGTTCTGCATAAAAAACATACACCCCGCCTGGCATATTATTTCCATTGAAAGTTCCATCCCAGCCTTGCTGCTCATCGCCGGGGGCAAGGTTTGCTCGTTCAAAAACCAATTCGCCCCAGCGATCAAAAATACGCAATAGCTTAATGTTTTGTACCTGTTTGCCACCATAAATAGTGAAAAAATCATTTACACCATCGCCGTTAGGAGAGAAAGCATTTGGAGCATAGGCAATATCTTTGCTAAATAATTGTAATGATATAGAGTCACTTGCTACACAATCATTGTCATCAATAACTGTAACGTTGTATGTAATGTTTCGCGAGGGACGAGCCGTTACATTCAGGCAGGTATCACAATCCAGAAAATCACTCGGCTGCCAAAGAATGGTGAATGGTTGCTGCGCGTTTGTTTGGGCGTCGATCTGAATCGCTTCATTCGCTCGGAAAGTGCGGTCGGCACCGAGATCAAGTGTAATGCTTTCCGGCTGGTCAAGCATGGCGGCTATTTCGCGGCGACAGCCTTCGGCATCTTCAATGATGACTAAATAATCGCCCGGCGGCACATCATTAAAAACGCGATTTGTTCCTGTTGGCGGTTCGTTCAAGCCAATGGTATAAGGCGCTACCCCGCCATAGATGCTATCAATCCTGATGCTTCCCAGCGGATTGGTACAATCGGGTTGCTGGGTTTGGACTGTCCCCATAATCCGATCGACATTAAAAATAATCGTGTCCGTTGCCGTACAGCCAATTTGATTTTTCGCAGTGACCCAGTAGGTCGTTGCGGCGCTGACGATAATCGTATCGGTCGTTTCTCCTGTTGACCACCGTAATTCTGAGTAAATTCCATTCACAAACAGCGGCACATCTTCATTTCTACATATTGATCCATCATAATTTATTTCAACCAGAGGCTCAGGAAGAATATTCAATTCCAGCGTCACAATACTATCGCAACCGCCTGTCGTTTGTAGCGTATCGGTATAAACGCCGCTTTCTGTAAGCGTTTGATTTCCAAAATTATAACTTTCGCCCGCGCAAATATCGGCGGTAATGTTTTGGGTAATATTTTCAGAAATATTTAAATTCAGATTAATGATACTGTCGCAACCAACACTATTTTGCAAAATAACTTCATAATTACCGCTTATCGTGAATGTTTCATTACCGACAGTCAGGCTTTGTCCCGTGCAGATGCTGGTATCAATGGAAGTATTGGAAACTGGTAAGACGTCTAAATTTAACACGATGGTACTATCACAGCCATTCACGGTCTGTAATGTTGCAGTGTAAGAACCCGATTCATTATACGATACTCCATTAAAAGTAAAAGATTCTCCGGCACAGAGCGTCGCACTTTGCTCGACCAGCAGGGTATCAAAGACATTTAGTGTGAGATTAATAATGTTATCGCAATCATTCACCGTTTGCAGTGTATCAGCATAAGTGCCACTCTCTGTAAGCGTTTGATTACCAAAGGTATAGCTTTCCCCTGCACAAATATGGACGGTGTCTTGTTGCATAATGGTTTTTTCACTTTGAACGGTCACAGAAACGGTATCCACCATCTCGCAGCCGTTGGCATCGGTGAGTGTGACACGGTAGTCACCAGAAGAATCAATCATAATTACTTCGCCCAACATGCCACCGCTCCACATGAAACTGTAAGGCGCAGTGCCGCCACCGGCAGCGGCGCTAAGGGTAGCCGAACTGCTGCAATCGCCGGACGTATTTTCTACCATTGTATTCAAAGTCAAAGGCTCAGGTTCTGTTATTTCTATGGAATCCGTGATGGCGCAACCGAATTCATCGGTCACTGTGACCGAATATATTCCTGCGCTCAGCCACTGGTCGGGCATATCGCCGTGTGCCTGCGGAGTCGTACTTCCATTACTCCATATAAAAGAGGCATCCTGTATTGCCATTCCATTACCCAAGCTATTTACTAAAACTCGCCCGTCTTGTCCTCCATTACAGCTTACATTATTAAAAACTCTAAAATTGAGTTGAGCGGTCTCCGCAAAATCCGACCGCGTCACCACCAGCGTATCCGCAGCACTACAGCTTTGTTCGTTGGTCACGATGACCCAATATTCATCATAACCTTGTAGCGTTTGCGTAGGCTGGGTGGTGCCGTCATTCCATTGGTAGGTATAATTGCCGGGCGGCAAACCCATCGACTCGAAGGTATAAGCATTCGTATCAGGGAGGCAGATGATAAAATCTTCACCCAGCGTAAATGTTGGCTCCGGCAGCAGTGTAATGCTGACAGTAGCGGTATCCGCGCCACAGCCATCACCGGATACAATGTACTGATAATCGCCTGGTATATCCAGTGCCGGATCAAAAACGCCCGGCGCAGCAGTAGCCGGTTGCCATACGCCGCCAGTATCGGGCAGGCCATTGAGTTGAGCAAATAAATCCACCGGAGTAGCGTCGGGGCAAAGCGCCAAAGTACCATCCATTCCGGCATTCGCACCACCAAAACCCAGTGGCAGGAACGCCGTCGCCAGTTCGCTGCTGTCGCCCTGGGCATACGCCCGGAAGCCGATCTGTCGCACACCCGGCGTGGGCGTGGGAGCATCGTTGAAATATTGCACCATGCGGATGGCAGCTTCAAAATCTTCGGGGTTTGCGCTGCCGTCGTTGCGCAGAAGTAAGGATACCGTACCATCACCGAGGACGGTGATGCCTGCTGCCACAGGGAGCGAAAGGTATTCCTGTACGCCATCCGGTGCGCCTGCGTATAGGTGAATGCGCAGGGAATCCACCGTGCCGATTTGCGCAAAAACCTCCACATCTTCATCCGTGAGGCGAGCGGGGGTAGTACAGGTGCTATCCGCCCGAAAATCATGCACCAGCGCCCCGCTGCTATTGTCAATATCCAAATCTACGACCAACTCGCAGTCGGAGGCAAG
>CAZFBU010000132.1:8509-12159 GCA_964517175.1 uncultured Saprospiraceae bacterium | reverse complement strand
AAAATCAAGATATTCAGAAATATGAATTCATTCGTAAAAAAAGTACTCACCCATTTAGCCGCTTTGGCCGTATTTTTCAGTATTGCCGCCATTTATTTTCAGCCGCAGTTGGAAGGCAAAGTGCCGCAGCAGGGCGATATCATGCAATACCGGGGGATGTCGCAGGAAACCCGAGCGTTTGAGGCAGCCACCGGCGAAAAAACCCTCTGGACCAACGCCATGTTTGGCGGTATGCCGACTTATCAGATCAATACCGTTTATGCGGGCAACAACCTTCGGTGGGTAGATCGGGCACTGCGCTTCGGCATCGCAGAACCCCTGGGTCGATTTTTTATCGGCATGGTCGGATTTTACATCCTGATGATGTGCCTGGGCGTCCATCCGCTGGCAGGCGCTGTTGGCGCCATTGCTTTTGGACTGACGACAAACAACTTCATCCTCTTCGAGGCCGGGCACATGACCAAACTGCAAACTATCAATCATTTGCCATTGGTAGCCGCCGGCTTGCTGTTGGCTTTCCGCAATAAAAGTTATTGGTGGGGCGGCTTGCTATTTGCACTGGGCATCGGTTTGAATGTATTTTCCAATCACCCACAGATGACCTATTACTTTGCGATTACGCTGCTGGTCTATGGCGTAGCACAACTGATATACAGCATTCGCAAAAATGAATTGCCTCACTTCCTGAAAGCGGCTGGGGTGCTGGTACTCGGCAGTTTAATCGGGCTGGGCTCTGCCGCTTCCAACCTGGTGGTAACGTACGAATACTCCCGCGACACTATGCGCGGTGAGCCGATTCTGCAGGCAGAAAACACCGGCGCTTCCGGTAGCAGCAGCGAAGTGGAAGGACTGGCGTGGGACTATGCCATGCAGTGGAGCAATGGCACGATTGACCTGTTTGCTTCCTTTATTCCCGGTGTGGCCGGTGGTGCCAGCAGTCAACCAATTGGGGCTAACTCCAACTTCCGACAGGCGCTGATCAGCCGGGGTTATCAAGTGCCTGCAAACATGGATGCTCCATTGTACTGGGGTGATTTGCCGTTTACGAGCGGCCCAGCATACTTCGGAGCTGTGGTCTTTTTCTTTTTCCTGCTCGGTGTCATTTTGGTGAAAGGCCCTGCCAAATGGTGGCTGACCATTGGTACACTGCTGACTTTTATGCTGTCTATGGGCAACAATCTCGAATGGTTCAATCGTCTGTTCTTCGACTATTTTCCATTGTACAATAAATTTCGAACGCCGAATTCTATTCTGAGTGTAACGGCATTTTTGGTACCACTGCTCGGATTCCTGGGCTTGAGCCACATTTTGAAAGAAAAATCCGATCAAAAAACAATGCAGCGTGCCGTATTCATCGCCGGCGGCATCAGCGGAGGTATTGCACTGTTTTTCTGGCTGATCGGACCGTCCATCTTCGATTTTAGCAGCCCGAGCGATGCGCAATATGTGCAAAACTATGGCATCAGCGCCGAGGCACTGCCCAATGATCGCAAGGCGCTGATGCGCAGCGATTCGCTCCGAACATTGGTGCTGGTGCTCCTGAGCGCAGGGCTGGTTTGGGCGTATCTCAAAAAATTGCTACAACAAAATATCATCCTGCTCGGGATTGGGTTGCTGGTCGTCTTTGATATGTGGACGGTGGCAAAGCGCTATGTCAATGACAGCAACTTTGTACCACCTACCAACCTGGAGGCAAACTTCCAGCCGCGCCCCCCCGATCAGTTGATTCTGAAGGACAATGACCCGCATTTCCGCGTACTTGACCTCACCGCCAATGATCCGTTTGCCAGTTCATTTGCCTCTTACTTTCACAAATCCATCGGGGGCTATCACGCTGCCAAACTGCAGCGCTACCAGGACATTATCGACCGGCATCTCCGAAAAAACAACGACCGGGTGCTGAATATGCTGAATACGAAATATTTCATCATACCCGGGCAAAACGGACAAATGGACGCACAAATCAATATGCAGGCACTGGGTAATGCCTGGTTTGTCAATAATGTGCAAATGGTCAATTCTGCCAACGAAGAAATCAATGCGCTGAACACCTTCGATCCGGCGCAGGATGTGGTTATCCATCAGGAATTTTCGGATTATCTGCAAGGCTTGAATCTGCAAACAGATTCCATGGCAACAATTACGCTGACCGATTACCAGCCCAACCACCTGACGTATCAAAGCAATGCAAGCAGCGAGCAACTTGCCGTTTTCTCTGAAATCTGGTATGGCCCGAACAAAGGCTGGCAGGCTTATGTGGATGGCGAACCGGTAGAGCATATGCGCGCCAATTACATCCTGCGGGCGATGCGCATACCGGCGGGGCAGCACAAGATCGAATTTATCTTCGATCCGCAAACGCATAAAACCGGCAAAACGCTATCGCTGATTTTCTCGTCGCTGATTATCGTCGGATTACTGGGTATGACGGGTTTTTATGGTTACAAAGCTTATCAGCAAGCTGCAAACGAACCCAAGCCACAAAAGCCCGCAGCACCGGAAAGTAAGCCTAAAGCGCAGCGCACTACAACGCGCAAAGGCAGTAAAAAACGAAAGTAATGCCAACCAAAGCGGCTAAGACGGGCATCGTGATTCCGTATCGGTTTGTGCCCCCACGCAACGGCGGACATCACGCTGCCTTTGGCTTTTGCGAAGCCCTGGCAAAAAAACAGGAGGTGGTCGTAATCTCGACGACGAACAATGCGACCGATGAAGTGCCCTTCCGACTGGTTAAATTATTCGCGGATCGCTTTTTCAAATACTTCAGCCCAGTCGTGGCATGGCGGTTGTGGCAATTTTTCCGTCGGGAAGGTATCCGGAGCTGCATTATCCAGCAGCCATTTTTCGGACTAGTGGCGCTGCCGGTTTGCCGATGGCTGAAAATCGAGTTTGTTGTCTATTCCCACAATATTGAATTTCAACGCTTCAAAACGATTGGCAAGTGGTGGTGGCGACTCCTTTATCCCCTCGAACGGCTGATGTACCGCAATGCCGACCGGATGCTTTTCATCTCACCGGATGATCGGGAAGCTGCGATCCCGATCTTCGGGCTATCGCCGAAAAAATGCGCGGTTGTTCCCTATGGTACGCGCCTGCACGCGATACCGACCGATCGAAGCAAAGCACGGCAGGAGGTGATTTCAGCCCATCGCCTGAATTCTGGAGAATATATCTTGCTATTTTTCGGACCTCAGTCCTATCGCCCCAACCTCGAAGCAGTGGAGCGAATCGTTTATCAAATCAATCCGCTGCTCCAACAACGAGCCAACTTTCCCTACCGCATACTAATATGCGGCGGCGGCTTACCTCCACATCTCAACGAATTAAAAAGCTTCCAAAATGTTGAATATCTTGGTTTTGTAGAAAATATCGAACGCTACATCAAAGCAGCGGATATGGTGCTCAACCCCATCACCACCGGCGGCGGCGTTAAAACAAAAATCATCGAAGCCATCGCACTGGGCACTACCGTTCTTTCCTCCGCAACCGGCGCGAAGGGGATTGATACCTCCGTTTTCGGATCAAAACTGCTCACCGTACCGGATGAAAATAGCGAAGCATTTGTACAAACCATCCTGGAGTTTCAGGCTCAAGCCTTTGAGCCTACGCCTGCCAGTTTTTACGAAATGTACAATTGGGATGAGGTTATT
>CAZFBU010000132.1:4863-8409 GCA_964517175.1 uncultured Saprospiraceae bacterium | reverse complement strand
ACCGAGTTGGTGTTGATTGAGTTATACTTTGCACTATTGATGAAAGCTTTTGCCTGCTGTTCCAGTTGACGATCGAGCTGATCGGCGGTAAACGCCCGATTGAGCAATGGCGGGCAGGATTCGGCAGCACAGTTGACCGCAAAGTGGATACGCGCGTCTTTGTATTTCGGGCGCAGAATATCATTCTCGATATTATTCAGCGAGTAGGTTTGCTGGCCCAGTTGAATCCATTTTACATCCCATGCTTTGCCGTTGTGCAATTTCATGATGCTGGTCACCGGATAGTTATCTACGATCAGTTTGACCGTGAACGCGTTATAAGCATTGATCCAGTAGGTCATTTTTTCATTGCGCGACCAGTCGTCCTGAACCGGATTGCGCGTCAAGCCGCCAAGATAGGATTCCAACGCGGCATTATCTTTTTTCAAACCGGCATAGTTCACTTTGCCATTTGCGGTGACGTACTTGCGGAGCAGAGCATCCCACTGTTCGTGGGTAGGTTTAGCGGGAATAACTGTTTCGTCTTCGGCTACAACTTCTTGTTTTTCAATCACTTCTGATTCATCCACCTGCTGCCGCGCAGGCATTGGTTTTGTCGCTGTTTCCGAGGAAGTCCGTGCGACATCGCGTGCTGGTTTTGCTTCCGCTGGTGCGGCATCTTCCACTATGGTGGTGGCGTTGGTTACGGGTTCCAGGCTTTCGGGTTGCACCTCCGCAGTCAGCACGGCTTTTTCTTCTGAAGACTGGTGAGAAGCATCCCCACTACCGCAGGCAATCAAGCACAACACCGCAGCGAACAGGCTTATGGATTTCAATAATTTCATAAGGATTTTGATTTTTGTTCCTGTAATAAAACTGCAAAAACGTTTCGGAAGTTGTTCCGAACACAAACAACTATCGTGCTGAAGACATATCTGCGATCTGTCATCCAACCTAAAGTTTCCGCCCGCATGTATAATTTTTCCGCCAAAAATTGTGTTTATTAAGCGGTAACTAATGGGACATTGTTATTTGTTAATTGGGATGACTTTTATATCACTGATAATCAATATTTTACAGCCTTTGTATTTAATTTAATTGTGTCCGGGTACTTATTTTTAACCAAACACATATGTACAAATGAAAACCAAAATCATTTTCCCAACGCTTTTCTTGTTCGTGGCCGGCGTACTAACCGCTCAGGATTGCACTACCTTTTTTCCTTTTAAACAAGGGGCTACGATCGAATACACGCATTACGACAAAAAGGACAAAGTGAGCGCTTCTACTATGCAAAAAATTACGCTGGTGGAAGATAAAGGCGATGCCGGAATAAGCGCCACCATTGAAGCTCAGATCAATGATAAAAAAGGAGAAGAAGCGATGACTACGGCGTATGACATTCGTTGTCAGGACAATACGTTGTACATGGATATAACAGCCATGATGCCGGAGCTGACGCAGTCATTCGGGCAAATGGAAATAGAAATGACCGGCGACGACCTGCAGTTGCCTTCCAGGCTCACAGTCGGACAAGCGCTGCCCGATGCAACCATGCAGATCAAAGCGGGCACCGGCGGCATGAGCATTATGAACATGACCATCGAAATTGTTGATCGCAAGGTAGAGGGCAGAGAAACCGTGGAAACGCCTGCCGGCACGTTCGATTGCTATAAAATCAATCAAACGACCAAAACCAAAATGCTCGTCAGCAAGACGTTTACCTCCACAGAATGGTACGCTGAGGGCGTGGGCATAGTCAAGTCAGAATCTTATGACAAAAAAGGAAATGTAGAAAGTTATTCCCTGCTTACCAGATTCAGCAAAGAATAACCCAGGCATGTTGGCGCGTGGACAACCTGCGATCGGGTATTTACGCGCCCACTTTTTCCTTAGCGAACCAGCGCTACGTCGCCCATCTCAAGGGTTTGTTCGGCATCTCCTTCATCGTCATACTTGAAAGTCAATACGTAAACATAGACCGTAGCCGGCGCTGGTTGCCCTTTAAATTGCCCATCCCAGCCCAAATCCTGATTGGTACTGGAAAAAATCAGATGTCCCCAACGATCAAATACCTTGAAATCATATTCACTGATCGGGCAGGCGATATTCGGCAGAAAAATATCGTTCACCCCATCATCATTTGGCGAAAAAGCATTGGGCACAAAAACCTTGCATTCGGCAGTATCCCCGGACGATGCTGCGACAAAAGAAGTAAGGCAGAAGCACGCTCCGAGGAGCAGGAGGTGGCAGTTGCTTTTCATGTTCACGAGATCATTTTCATTGTAAAAAAATTACCGCGCAATTTGCGGCATTTCAGCGCAGCAAATGTATTAAACTATTCTTTATATATTTAATTTTAAAATGTTAAAAATTCAATCGCTCGCGGATTTTTTGCCAGGCGACAACGGCGAGGTGATTCAAGTCGGGTGAAAATTTGAAATACAACACCGGGATGATAAACAGGACGGTAATGAGCGCCGAGCGCAGGAGGATATCCGCGACGGGGTGCCCGACCGTTGGCACGATGCCAACCAGGAAATATACGGCGAGCGCCAGCAGCAAAACCCAGAGGGTAACACGGGTGAACGGCTGTATGCGCAATTTGACTAATATGAAAAAAAATTTGATAACATTATAAATGATGACTGAGGTCAACGTTGCCATAGCTGCACCCAGAATGCCAAATTCCAGAGTCTTGATAAACAGATAATTGAATGCCACATTCAAACCCGCCAGAATGACGATGAGGTAAAAATTAAAGCGGAAATATTGCGAATAGCCAATGATTTGAGAATTGACACTGGTGGTCATATCAACAATACTGGCAAAGCCCAGCAGCAGCACGATCCGGCTGAAATCGCGATATTTATCGCCATTGGACATGATGTCGAACAGGCTGTCCAGATTCAGCCATACGCCCAGAAAGATGAAGCAACCGGCGAGGAGCAAATTGATCGAACTGCGCTGATACAAGTCGGCTACCTGCACCCAGTCTTCGCGCTGGATGGCGTCGGCAATGATCGGCGAGACGATCTTTTCCAGGGATTTGCGCGGAATGTCAATTGTGGTACCGATATACGCCACAATGCTGAAAATACCCGTCGGCGCTGTACCCAGCAGTAAGCCGATCATCAGGCGGTCCACCCAGGTCATCAAACCAGCGCCGATGCTGCCCAGAATTCCGAAAAATGCAAATGTCCGCATCTCCCGCAATAACCCTTTTTTGTTTTTTAACAGCGAAAAATCAGGCTGCCAGTGCCACTGCCCCAGCCACCGCAGGTATAGCACCATTCCCAGCAGCACCACCGCATAAGCGCCGACCAGCGCCGTGAGATAAACCTTCAGGCTCAGTACGGAAAATACGAACAGCAGCGCAATGGTACCCGTCGCAATTTTGATCCATACATTTTCCAGCAGCGTAGGAATGACGATCCGCAGAAAGTTTTTAGTATATTGAATCAGAATAGCCGAAAAAGTGATAAAAAAAGTGAGCGGTACAATGTAGTATCCATATTTCAGAATCAAGGGATCGACATCCTGATCAGCAAAAAAGGAAAAAAAAGA
>CAZFBU010000132.1:0-4763 GCA_964517175.1 uncultured Saprospiraceae bacterium | reverse complement strand
AGCAAAGCCGGTCCTTTCGCCAGCTTCAAAGTCGCCAACTACCGCGAGACCGAGGGCATAGACCCCCACCTGCTGCGCGCCGTCGATCAGGACCTCTACTATCGCCTGGAGGAAGTCGGTGATACGATTTACATCGACCAGCCGCTTTACCTCTATCGCGTGCACGCGGGCGGTATTTCTACGCTCAATAACGTCATTAAAGCTAAACGCTGGGGCTTCTATGCCAAAAAAGAAGCGTATCTTCGGCGATTGCACCAGGACACCCTTGCGCCCAACATCAGCCTGTGGCGCTTGTTTTGGGACTACCGCCACCTGCAGTACAAGGCGATTCGCTTCGCGATCCTGCACGGCAAATGGAACAAAATCTGGGCGCCCCTGCGCAAGTTCTTCCTCACGCCGACGCACAAGCTTTTGGAATATCCGTTGCCGGAATAGACTTTATAATGACCGTTTAGCACATGACAAAACAGACCAACACACCCAAACTTTCCATCCTCATTTGCACCTACAACCGGGCGGATATCCTCGCGGAATGCCTGCAATCACTGACCAAACAGACCGCCGCGCCGCAAGATGTTGAAGTATTGGTCATCAATAACAACTCCACCGACGATACCCAACAGGTCTCCGAGCAATTCATCGGCAAGGTGCCCAATCTGCGCATTGTCGTGGAAACGCAGCAGGGCTTGAGCTATGCCCGCAATCGCGGCTACGCGGAAGCCCGCGCCGACTGGGTGCTCTACCTCGACGACGACGCTCTGGCTTCTGAGAATTTAGTAGAACGCGCCATCTGGACGATTGAAAATTATGACTATCAGATGTTTGGCGGTGTGGCGCTGCCCTGGTACAAATACCCCAAACCTGCCTGGTACAAAGACCAATACGTGGCGACCAATGAGTTGCCCTACGCCACCGTTTCCAAAATCCACGGCAACCAATACGCCATCGGCTGTATTATGGTCATCAAAAAATCTTTGTTTGAAAAATATGGCGGCTTCGATGTGCGCCTGGGTATGACCGGCAAAACCATCGCCTACAACGAAGAGATCGAGCTACAGCAACGCTTCCGCAAGCACGGCATCGCCATCGCCCACGACCCCGAGCTGATCATCTACCACCTCGTTGCGCCATACAAACTCACCGTCGATTGGTTTTTCAAATCCGCCTTCGCCCTCGGTCGCGACAATGTGGACGCCAAGAACGTCAATAAGCATCCGCTCAATCTCCTGCTCATCAGCCTCGTCGCCTTCGGGCAGATGCTGGTGCACCTCCTCATCTACACCCCGCGCCTGCTGAGCAAAAATTATTATGTCGAAAACTGGCTGATTGATGTGTTCAAAAAAGTAGCCAAGCGGGTGGGCACAGTTTATACGGCTTTGCTGCGGCGGTGAAGCCGTTCAACAAAAGCCCTGATACCCGTTTTCCTACTAAAACTTTTTCTCAAAGCGGAAGATGACTTGGCGGGGTCTTAGTTGATAAAAGCTGAAGTTTTCGGAGAAAGTCGTCTGTGTGAAAGTGACATAGTGGGTGTTGCCGGTCAGGTTATTGACATGAAATATGATATCTGCTTTAAGCTTTGGTAATGAATATTTGTATTCAACATGAAGGAGTTCATTCCATACATTTCTGCTACCCACAGAGGTCAGGTACTGGTCATAGCCCAACCGAAACGAGCCGATCTTTTCGAGTTTCAGAAAATAAACCAGTTCTGCGCTGATCTGGCGGGCAGGGAAGTTAGCAAGGTTGTTGGAAAACAACTGCAAACGCGGCTTCAGGCTGATAATGCTGTTTGTCAAAGTGTAATAAATTGCCGGATTTATGGTGAAAAAGTGATTTTGAATATTTACCTCTCGCCCGTTCAGGAAGCCCGGCCTTGCGGAAAAGCTGTACGAAGTGCGTACGTCGGCGCTGAGGTTGTTGCCTATTTTGCCGGAAAGATTGCCTTGCAATGTTGCCCGCTTCAGCGTATTTCTGCCCTGCATCACGGCAGAAGTGAGTCCAAACTGGTTAAAGGTGTTATCATTAATAAAGTCGTATCTCGTCTCGGAAAGCGTGGCTGTCAGTGCATAATGACTTCCCTTTTCAAGGTTCTGACCAGCAAAACGAGCGTACAACTCCTGCTGCTGATACCGGTTGATATCAAATACGGATGTGGCTATATTTCGGTTGGACTGAATGATATAACCTTCATAAAACAGCGTATTAAACCGATCATAATCCTGCCGGAAGGTGTAAGCGGTATTGAAGCTCTGCCCTTTTGGCAAGCGCAAAGTATATTCCAGCCGGGGTGCAGCGACGAGGATGTCGAACGAACGCTGCGTGTCATTCATGCGGTTGTCAATCGACAGAACATGCGCCGACAGTGGAATGCTTAGCTTCCAGATGGCGTTATTTTTTTCTCGCCGGTACGTTTGGTTGATGTAAGGTGCGAATACGTTCGTTACATTCTGGTTTTGGAATGCCTGCCCGAGCGATTCATTCTCCGTGGTATCATTATTGGTGAATATATCGGTATCCAGTGCTGTACGGTTGTAGTCAACACCGATATTTACCTGCCCATTAACCTGCTTTGTTTTAAAAAACAGATTGGAGTAAATATTGACACCGGTTTTGTTATACCGGGCGGTTTGCAGGGCTTTGGGAAAGCGCGTCGCCGGAAAATCGGGTGTAAAAATATCGACGGGCATGAGCTGCAGATCATAATCCGTAGCCTGATGCTGAACATCGGCGTTGATCTGATAGGCTTTCTGGTTGCGCTTGATAATAGTGGTAAGCGCTGCAAAGCCATTAAATTCGTGCCGCCTCAGTTGTTCGGGAAAAGGTGAATTATTTACCTCGTTTTCAGCTATGGATTCTACAATATTTAGTTCTGCATTGGCATCTGCCCGGAAAAAGAGCTTGGGCGCGTTCAACTCAAAGATCAGGCGGTTGTTCAAATCCAGCGGGCGCTCGGCAGCGCGCAGTACTTCCGCAAATACGACTTCCCTTTCGCCATCCCGGTAGCGCAGTTGGCGGCTGCCGATGTTCTGTATCCGGTCTTGCCGGGCAAAGCCCTGCCATTTCAACTCCGTATATTCCGATACTTTTCTGAGGTAATTGAAGCCGCCGGTAAGCTCGCGGTTGTCCAGATAATAATTCTCCCGAATGGTGAATGGAGGCAGTACTTTATTGACAAAAATCAAATCCGAAGCAACATTCAACGCATTGGTATAAAGATTCTGGAAATTAGCGCGCTGATTTTCACCAATATTATTCACCGATGCCGAAACATTAAACTGCTGTTTCTTCGAAAAACCAAAAACGTCGCCGCCCCCGGCGTAAAGCGCAGGCGCTGCACCCGCCCCACCACGCAGCGAACCGGTGATGGCAATATTCGACTTGAGCCGCAGGTTGATCGCCGCATTGTCCGGGCGCACCAGGGAATCCAGCACCCGAATGGGTTGATGCCGCTCAATGATCTCAATGTCGCGAATGGCGTCAATGCTGAGGTTGCGTGTAGCGATGCGGTATCTGCCCTCCAGCATATCGAGCCCTTCGATGTAAAATTTGGAAATATCCAACCCATCATATCTTATCTGCCCATTACTTTCCACTGTAATGCCGGGGATTCGGCTGAGCACTTGCTCAATGTTCTGATCGGAAGCCTGCCGGTAGCTGCTGACGTTGAAGATCAAAGTATCGCCGCGACGCGTCACGGGCTCGGTTTTGACGATCAGTTCCGGCAGTTCGTATTTTTGCGAAGTGACATTTACTTCCAGAAAAGGCTGCGATTTGGGAATGTAAAACTGCTGCGGTGCATAGGAAAGATGCGTGACCGTTACAAAAATGGAATCGAGATTTGGCGGACGCTTCACCGAAAATTCACCATTTTCGTTAGTTATGGCAAATGAAAGAATGGGCGTGTTTTCATGTTGATACAATATAATATTCGCGGACGCCACCGGTTTGCCCTGCTCGTCTTTCACCACGCCTCGCAATACCTCCTGCGCAGATGCGCCCGTTGCGGAAAGCAAAAAGACAAGAAGCAACGAAAATTGTATCAAATACTGCCGCATTCATTCACTGATTACTTAATATTGCTCGATCAACAGGTCAAATCGCTTGGCGTATCGCTCTTTCAGGCGCAGCCGGTCCTCCTCCGAAAAATTTAGCACCCCCGGTATCGGCGGCGGATTATCCTTCTGGCGCAACATCTTATCCACAAAGGTTTTGCGGTCGATTTTTTGCGCAAATTTGTTGATAAATTCCGGTTTCCAGAATCTTTCCGTTTTATCCGTAATAATCTGTTTTACCGTGAAGGTGTACCAGCCCTGCTCATCGGTAACTTTTAAAATCAAGCCCGGTAAGCCCTGGAAAACATAAGGACCGTCGTTAATAGGCACCGCGAGCGTAAACCAGGCGTGGTAGCGCCGCCCGCCGTAGTCCGTCATTGCTTTCCTGCACGGCAGCCCGAGGATCGTATCCGTTTCATGGGTCAGTTCCCAGGCAAAATCCATCGACTCTTCGATGTACTGGGTGGGCAGGGAAAACAAGAAAAGCGAAATAAAGCGATTGGTGTCAAAGTTTTTGCTGATATTATAATTTAGTCGGGCGGATTTGGGCTTTACCGTTTCACGAAAAAACTCCATTCGTTTTTGCAAATCTTGTTGCGATTTGAACTCAGGCTGAGGATAATCTCTCTCAAAAACCGCCACTACGGAGTCATTGTAATACTTTGCACTTGGCATAAAGCGGGATTCACGTTCTACCCGATACAACATAAA
>CAZFBU010000131.1:0-12159 GCA_964517175.1 uncultured Saprospiraceae bacterium | reverse complement strand
AAAAAGTTTTGAATTTCCGCTTTGATTTAGCAGAGTTTTATGTATCTTTGCATTCCGTTTCAAAAAGAGAGAATTATGCCAAAGATGAAAACGCACTCCAGTGCGAAGAAGCGCTTTAAGGTAACCGGCTCCGGCAAGATCAAGTTTCGCCACGCCAACACTTCGCACTTGATGCGCAAGCGCAGTAAGAAGCGCAAGCGCCATTTGAGACAAGATGCTTTTGTGAGCGATGCGGATATGGGTCGCGTTAAAGCACTCTTGAATCTGTGAATTTTATTTTTAACGAGAATGCAGGTCAAAGTATGTTTGTAAAAAACATCTCTGCATTGCACTAAAAACGACAATATGCCAAGATCAGTAAATCATGCTGCTTCGAAAAGAAGACGCAAGAAAATCATGAAAGCCGCCAAAGGCTACTTCGGCGCGCGTAGTAAAGTTTACACCGTTGCGAAAAATGCCGTAGAAAAAGCGATGGGATATGCCTATACCCACCGCAAACAGAAAAAACGGGCTTTCCGCCGCCTGTGGATTGCCAGAATCAACGCGGCGTCCAGAATGCACGGCGTTTCTTACTCGAAGCTGATGCACCAGTTGAAAGAAAAAGACATTGATCTCAACCGCAAGGTACTCGCCGACCTGGCGATGAACCACCCGAAAACCTTCGAAGCAGTAGTTAAGCACGCGCAGTAGGTTTCCCCGAAAAACAAACATAAAGGGAAGTGGGTAATTCGCTTCCCTTTCTATTTTAGACCCCATCCCTAAAAAACAGAACTACTTTTTCCAGTCACTAGCTTCTAAATTCCTTTAAATCAATCGTTTATAAAAAACCATTTATACTAAAACTTGCAATCAGAAAATTATCAGTAATTGTATCCTTTCATTTCCGACTCATTGAAAGAGACCCCGAGCGCCAGCACCATCCGATTCACAAAGTTAAAATAGGCAATGACCTGCGTAGCGTCGAGTATTTCGCGATCAGTCAAACCCTTTATTCGTAAATATTCCACTTGTTCCGATGAATGATTGTCGGGAGAGAGTGTCAAACTATTGGCAAAATCACAAAGTGCGACATCCTTTTCATCTAAATCCGCTGAATTGGGGCTTTCCAGTAAGCGCTCCGCCCGAGCCTGGTCTTTCCAATAAAAAAGCAGCGCTTCCTTATGATGTTCGATGCAGTATTGACACTGGTTTGCCGCAGATACTATCACTGCAATCATTTCTCTTTGATAACGCTTGAGCGGAGAGCGCCCAAACATGATGGTTTTGTACAATTCCATGTGCGCCAACAGCGCTGCGGGGTTTAAGCCCTGAATTTTATGTACTTCGGCGAGCTTGCCACGCGAACCAATAATGGCATCATAAGCCTGGCGCAGTTCATCACTGGCATTTTCGTAATCAAATATCTCGATGTAAGCCATGCGGTATGAATTGTTTTAACTAATGAAAGAAGAAAGATAGTGAAAATCGTGCTTTTTGCTACTCGCCGTTTGCAACACAAGCGGCTAATAATGAGCTTTTTAGTGAAATTTATTTCATCAAAAAGTTAGTAAAGACTCCATAAATAACAATAACATCGTCCACCTACTCAGAAAAAATCAATCAATCCTGAGCACGTCAGATTTTGCAAACAAGGATTTTGGCACTTTTCGGTTCAAACTCGGTTCGGCGTATAATTCGGCGGGGACGCTGATATCCCCAAGATATAGCTTGCCGCGATAGGGCAATACTTCCGGGGCGAATAATCCGACTTTGGGCAACGCCAGGGTAAGGGTGGCATCCGCCTTCATGCAGGGTTCGTGCACCAGTCCGGTGGTCAGATCCAACCCCGAAGGGGTGTCGAGTGCGAGCGTGGGTGCAGCATGTGCATTTGCCCATTCGATCATGCTTTTGACATGCCCGCGTGGATCACCCTGAAGGCGATAACCAATGATGCCATCTACGATCAGGTCGGCAGTAAGCTCAGGCGACAAGGCATTGGCGTCTTTTACGTTCAAGCCCATTTGCTGTAAAATGCCCAACTGGTGGAGCGGAACGGATGTCATCTTTTCCTCCGGCGCTGCCAAAAAGATTTCGACTTGCGCGCCCCAGCCATGCAAACGACGCGCACAAGCGAGCGCACCGCCGCCGTTGCCACCGGTTCCGGCGAGGATTATTACTCTTTTTTTGCGTAGTTTCTTCTTTAGAAAACGCTCTACCGCCAGGATCGCCAGGCAACGACCGGCATTTTCCATCATCTGAATCAGTTCAATGCTGTATTTTTCGATCATCAGCCGATCCACTTCGATCATTTCTTCGGTGGTGAGCTTAGGAAGTTTTTTATTTGATTTTAATAGTCGAGCCATTGTAGTTATTTTTTACAAATGCGGAATGGTTTGATACATCAAGTTTTTGTTTTTCCAGTAAAGCTTTTGGTCCTAATACTTCGTATGTTTTGCAATCATGCTTATTGCCGGAAAGGTGAAATCGCATAGTCGTGCAATCGCCACTATTTTGCAGCCGATACCAGCGCCGATACAAAAAACCGCCAGCCATCATGCCAGCAATCGGACCGACGAAATATATCCACCAGCCCGTCCAGAGGTGTGCCGGTAAGGCAGAGGCAAACGTCCTTGCCGGATTGATACTCATGCCGGAAATCGGCGCGGTAAATGTGATGAATAACATGAGCCAAATGCCGGCAAAATACCCTGTAAAACGGGCAGTTTTTTCAGAATTGCTACTGAATAATATCGTCACAATTAGAATAAAAGACAGTATAGTTTCGGTAAGTAGTGCAACCCCACCCCCTTGCCTGCCGGGTAAAGTGACAACGTAGTTGACCGTAGGGTGCGAAATGTAAGGATATGCCAGCCATACGAACAACTCAACCCCCAGATAACCTCCAATAAATTGAAATAGGATATACCAGAACGCATCGATACGACTAATGCGATCAAGATGCAGAAAAGTGAGCGTCACCGCCGGATTCATGTGAGCACCCGACCGCTTGCCCCAAGGCGAATAGATGAGCAGCACTGCTGTGATGCCCATTGCCAGCCCGATGAGCAATCGCCGCATCAGCGCCGAATCAACCACCTGGCGAATGGGCAGCGCCGGGTGTTCGATCAGGATGACAAACAAACCGGCAGATACCATAAACATGCCCAATGCCCAAGCTTCGATAAAATAAATTTGCCAATTGGTGCGCAAAGATTTAAACAATAGCTGCATAAGGTTTTGCCTTTGAATGATTTAGAGCGGTTAAAATTTGCAGTAATGCCCCGACCGACCAGGCTTGCTGCACCGTGCCGCGTCCTGCGCCGGGCGCTAAGCCATCAAAAATTTCGGAGATGCCATGCACACAATCCGATTCATAAAAATGCTGTTGCAATGCCTGCAAAGACGCTTCGATTTTTGCCAATACTTCCGGCGTTTCACCGAATACATTCCGTTGCGCCTGAAAATAGTCCGCCAACAAAAACGTCCACACCGTACCTTGGTGATACGCTGTATCTCTTTCCCATTGATTGCCTTTGTAAATTGGCTTAAAGTCGGAATGCTCTGGCGACAGCGTGCGCAACCCATAAGGTGTAAATAACTGCGCTTCGACAATTTTCAGCATATTTTTCCCGTGCTCGGCATCGAGCAAAGGAAAAGGCAGGCTGAGTGCGTAAATTTGGTTAGGGCGCACGGATGCATCAGTTGCACCACCTGGAACAACCACGTCGTTCAGGTAGCCTGCCTCATTCAAAAACCAGGTTGGAAAATTGGCTTCCAGCTTTTCGCAAATTATTTTGCATTGCGCTGCCATATCCGTAGGGGGCATGGATAATTGTTCGCTGAAATATTGATATATTTTTAAAGCATTATACCAAAGTGCCTGAATTTCAACCGGACAGCCGTGCCGGGGCGTAACGACATAATCGCCCACACGCGCATCCATCCAGGTGAGTTGGGCAATGCCTTCGCCACCGTACAAAAAGCCTTCTTCTGTGACATGAATATTATAGCGGGTTCCTTTAAAATGTGCTTCCAGTATATTCGTTAAATGATGAAAATTATCTTTAATGAATGTGTCATCTTTAAACTTTTTATGATATTCATATAAAGTAACAAACAGCCAGAGCGTAGCGTCTATGGTGTTGTACTCCAATGCCTCGTCTGCGTGGTCGGGAAAGCGATTGGGCAGCATTCCTTCGCTGATGTATTGAAAAAAAGTATGGAGAATGGATCGGCAGATTTCTTGTTTGCCCAGCGCAATGCCCAAGCCGCGCAACGCAATCATAGTATCTCTGCCCCAATCGGTAAACCAATGGTATCCGGCAATAATGGAATAACTTTGAGTGGACTGGCGTTTTACAATAAACTGGTCGGCTGCTACTGCCAAATCCCGATAAAACGCATCTTCGCTTTCAGGCGGCCCGAGATCGTTAAGACGCTGCAATTCCTGCATTTTCAATACTTCCGGCGATTGGCGCACCACTTCTGCATCCAGCGAAAAAACCAGATATACCTGCTCACCGGGCTGTAAGTTCAGGCGTATTTTCCCAATGGTGTAGGCATCTTCCTGAAAATCAAGCCCTCGGTATTGTTCTTTTTTGTATTCATATTTTTTAAACCAATATCGTTCTTCGGTGAAAATCCCCTTCGTGAAACGCACATAAAGCGGCGCAGCGCCATAGTTGGCATAGATTTTCAGCATATCATGGCTAATATCATAATGATAATCAAATGCTGAATTTTCGCGAAATAAACTATGGTAATCCCGATAAACGTAAAATGGCGTTAGCGATAAATTAATAGAAGTATTTCCCGTGTTTTCATACGCTACCACCGTTGTATTGGAATGCTGCACCATGAAAACCGTTTTGCTCACCTGCTGTTCTCCCACTTGAAAAACCATTTTTGGCAAGGGCTTTCGCTCGGTTTGCTTTAAATACATAAAACCATTTGGATGTACAATGCCAGGGAAATGATTCGTCGCCAGACTTACACAAGAATCCCGCTGCATAAAAATGCACTCCTCTACTTTGGAAACCAATACCTGCCGTTGCGTAGGCGGATTGAGTGCCGCCACCAACAAACCATGATAACGGCGGCTATTCGCACCGCTAAACGTACTGGAAGCATAGCCGCCTATTCCATTGGTCACAAGCCATTCCTGGCTCACGGAATCGAGCAGCGCTTGATCGTTTGATGACATCATATTTTTATTTAGATGTAAAGAAAATTTTAATCTTCTGTATCCAGAGCTGTATCTGCAAGTTCCAGCAAGCCATCCAGGTTTCTAATTATCATCTTCTTACGGTCAAAATCCAATATCCTCAAGCTACGAAGCTCATTCAGCACCGCAGTAGCAGTTTGCCGGGAGGTATGGGTTATCTGTGCAATATCCTGGTGAATCAGCATGGGCCGAACGAGGTATTCATAACCAATGCGCGTACCGCGTTTCCGAACATCTTCTGCAAAAAAGCGAATAAGCCGTTGTCGGGAGTTATATAAAATCAGTTCATTTAGTCTTCTTTGTGTCCGATGTAAAGAAGCATTGATACATTTGTATAAACTTCGCTGTATTTGAACCTCTTCATTCATTACCCGTCTGAATTGCGAAACAGGAATTTTCAGGATAATGGTACCATCTACCAGGGCTTTTGCCATTTGCCCGGCTTTGGGCTGCCCTGTCAGTGCTGTCCAATTAATTAACGCTCCCTGATAGACATAATCTTCCAGCAGTTCCTTATCCTGTTGATAAGTGACTACTTTTACCATTCCCTTTACGATACAAAAAATATATCGGGTTGCATTATGGTCGGTAAAAACCACCTCTTCCCGATTCCGTCTTAATTCCTGTGCTTCGGCATGTAAAGCGGACGTTTGAAACATCTGCTGTATATCCGCTTGCGATTTTTGTAAATTGGCTGCTGTGTAATACATAATCTCTCTTTTTTAATGTTAAATAAATCAACGTTTACTTTTGTAAAGTTGGTCAATCAATTCTGCCACCACGCCCGTCCAGCCGGTTTGGTGCGAGGCCCCCACGCCGCGTCCGTTATCGCCGTGGAAATATTCGTAGAAAAGTATTAGATTCTGAAAATGTGGGTCATTGGCGTACAAGCTTTCCGCTCCATGCACCGGTCGCTTGCCTTTGGCATCAGGTAGAAAAACGGAAATGAGCCGAGTAGCCAGATCATCGGCTATTTCATTCAAATTGCGCAAGCGACCACTCCGCGTGGGGCATTCCGCTGCAAGATCAGCGCCGTAGTAGCGATGCAGCATTCGCAAGGATTCTACCAGCAGGTAGTTCATGGGCATCCAAACCGGACCGCGCCAGTTGGAGTTGCCACCAAAAAGTCCGGTCATGCTTTCGGCGGGTTCGTATTTCAAGCCAAATGTTTCACCATTGATATGGACTTCGTAAGGTTCTTCGTGTATTTTTGATGCGCTGCGGATACCGCCCGAAGAGAAAAACTCCCGCTCGTCGAGCAGCGCTTGCAGCAAACGCTCCAGCCGATGCCGGGGCGTGAGGGATAGTAAAATATCCTGCCCTTCTTTCAGTTCTTCGACGACGAGGTAAAAATGATTTTTCAGGCGGTAGTTTCTAAACCATTCCAGGCGACGCTCAAATTCAGGCACTTTAGTAAGGCGCTCTTTGTCCAGCACCAGCGTAGCAAAAAAACTGGTAAGTCCCACCAGCGAACGGACCTTGAGCGGGATGTAACGCCCATCAGGTAAAGCAAGCAAATCATAAAAGAAGCCTTCTACTTCGTCCCAGGCGCCCGTCCAGTCTTCGCTGATGCGATTGAGCGATTCGGAAATATAGACGAAATGCTCGAAGAACTTGGTGGCTACGTCCTCAAAAGTGCGGTCTTCCTGAGCGATTTCCAGGGCCATGTCGAGCATATTGAGGCAATACATTGCCATCCAGGCAGTGCCATCGGCTTGTTCGAGATACCCGCCACCAGGAATATAGCTGCTGCGATCAAAAACGCCGATGTTGTCCAGACCGAGAAAGCCACCTTCAAAGACATTATTTTCGTTGTGATCCTTACGATTAACCCACCAGGTGAAGTTGATGAGCAGTTTCTGGAAAACCCGTTTCAAGAAGTCGATATCGCCGCGCCCGGTGTGCTGTTTTTCAATGCGATAGACCTTCATGCAAGCCCAGGCATGCACGGGCGGGTTTACGTCGCTGAAAGCCCATTCGTAAGCCGGAATTTGCCCATTGGGGCGCATGTACCACTCCCGTAGGAATAGCATGAGTTGGTTTTTGGCAAAATTGGCATCGAGCATAGCGAGTGGCACGCAGTGAAACGCCAAATCCCACGCAGCATACCAAGGGTATTCCCACTTGTCGGGCATGGAGATAATGTCCTCATTGTTGAGGGTCATCCAGTCGTGGTTGCGACCACGCTTTCTGCTTTCAGGGGGTGTTGGCTGCCCTGCATCGCCATTGAGCCATTGAGGAATATCAATGCTATAATACTGCTTGCTCCAGAGCATTCCGGCAAAAGCCTGCCGCTGTACCTGCTGCAATGCGGGGTCTTGTACGCATAATGCTTCGTAGAATTCATCCGCTTCGCGCTGCCGTAGTTGGAATGTTTTTTCAAAATCCTGGAGCAGCGGATTGCCCTTTTTCGGAAGCTTGCTCAGCCGCAGCCGAATCTCTCGCTGCTCGCCGCCTGCCAGTTCGAGCCGATAAAGTGGCGTGCACTTGGTGCCTGATTTTTTTTGTTCAAAAAGATCAAATTGTCCACTGATAAACGCATCATTGATGGCATCTTTTACAAAAGGCGTTTCATTCGGTAAACCAAAAATGCGCTCGGCATTGGTTTCATTTTCCGTAAATAAGACCCGCTCGGGTTCTTCAAAATACAGGTAATAACTACCAATAGCCGTACCAGTGATGGCAACGCTGCCGAAGTCTTTGCCGCCTTGCTGCCATTGAATGAGCGGTTTTTCTTTTTGCAAACCAAAACGCCACAAATTACGACACCAAAGCGTAGGCAACACTATCAATGGAGCTGCTGCCGCGCCTCGATTGTGAATCGTAATCCGAATCAAAATATCTTCTTCATCGGCTTTGGCGTATTCGGTAAATACATCAAAGTAGCGCTGCTCCGCGAAAACGCCGGTGTCCAGGATTTCATACTCTGGCTCGCTTTTTGAACGCTGTCGGTTCGTACGCGTCAAATCTTCGTAAGGAAAAGCCGCTTGTGGGTATTTGTACAAATGCTTGAGGTACGAATGCGTGGGGGTGTTGTCCAGATAGTAGTACAACTCCTTGACATCTTCGCCGTGATTACCTTCGGGACCAGTCAAGCCGAATAGTCGTTCCTTGATGATGGGGTCGTTACCATTCCAAAGCGCTACGCCAAAGCACAGGTTGCAAAATTCATCACAAATACCGGCAAGCCCATCCTCGCCCCAGCGATACGCACGCGAGCGGGCATGATCGTGCGGAAAATAATCCCAGGCAGTACCGTCGGGACTGTAATCCTCACGCACTGTGCCCCACTGGCGTTCGCTCAGGTAGGGTCCCCATTTCAGCCAATTTTGCGCACCGGCATAATGGGCTTTTAATCTTTGTTCTTCGTTTGTTTTATGTGGCATTTTTTAATTTTTTTTTTAAAAAGCTGCACGAGCCATGCGACCCGCGCAGCGGTATTGTAGAAAAATGCGGATAAGTGTTAACCATTCGTCGTAAACCCAGGGTATAGCGTCATGCCGCCATCCACAAAAATCGTCGTGCCATGAATGTAATCGGATTCGTCCGTTGCCAGCCAAACCGCCACTGCTCCGATATCGGAAGGTTGACCGATGCGTTTGTAAGGAATGAGTTTGAGTAACTTCTGGAGCGCTTCGGGGGTTTCCCAGGCATCGCGGTTAATAGGAGTTTTGATAGCACCCGGCGCAATGCTGTTGATGCGAATGCCTTTGGGTCCCAATTCCTGCGCCATGGATTTCATCAGCATTTCCACGCCACCTTTGGAAGCTGCGTAGTTGGCGTGCCCCGACCAGGGAATGACCTCATGCACCGAACTCATGCAAATGATTTTGCCAATGGCACAAGTATAGCCCACCGGTCCGCGTTGCAAAAATTCGCGCACCGCCTCGCGAGAGCACAGAAACTGCCCGGTCAGGTTTACATCAAGCACAAATTGCCACTGCTCCAGCGTCATTTCATGCAATGGGGCATCCCTTTGCAAACCGGCATTATTCACCAATATATCTACCGTGCCGAAGTGGTCTTTCGCCGTTTTAAACATTTGGCGTACCTGGTCTTCCTTACTTACATCAGCTTTGACCGCAATTGCTTTGGCTATAACATCATTGGTTTCAATGGTGTGCGCAACTTCTTCGGCTGCTTCGGGGTTCGTGATGTAGTTGACGACCACATTAGCGCAGTCTTTTCCCATCGCAATGGCGACTTCCTTGCCGATGCCGGAGTTAGCGCCGGTCACAATGCAGGTTTGTCCTAATAGACGATGATTTGGATTTTGATACATTTTTTAGTTGAGTTTAAAGTTTTGACTTTGAGTAAATTATTCATACAAAAACACCGCATGACCATCGGGATCGCGCAGGAGAAAGCCCTTTTTAATGCCCCATTCGGCGTGATTCAATTTCACCAAACCCGATGAAATCAGCTTTGCATTCGATTGCAGGGCGTGGTCGTACTCTTTTTCCACGTCGGTCACGCGCAGCGCAGTGTGCCAATGCCAGAGATCGGTCGGTCGGCTGTCTTTAGGATAAGTGCGTCCGCCGGGCGGTGCAATGTAATCCAGAAACTCCAGGCCGATGCCCGCCACGCCTGCCAAACCAGTAATCAGGAGCCGCGCTCCGAAAACCTGATTCAGATGCTCCTGTTCTGTGCCGTAGTTTTCGCTATGTCCGGCGATGCTCATGCCCATCAGATCGCGGTAAAATGCGAGCGACTGTCGCGTAGAAGCAATGCCGATAGCGCTGTGGTCAATGCCGAGG
Organism: uncultured Saprospiraceae bacterium; assembly: GCA_964517175.1. Lineage (GTDB taxonomy): Bacteria > Bacteroidota > Bacteroidia > Chitinophagales > Saprospiraceae > JADJNW01. The sequence continues at coordinate 2,199 of CAZFBU010000131.1, read as the reverse complement.
AAAAGCTCGCCATTCTGCGTTTGCCAACGCGGGTTTCCTTTATTTTTTGGAAAGTGAATCAATTCGAGGTTGTGCCCATCCGGGTCATGGAAATAGAAAGCCGAGATACCGGCAGCCGCTGGCAAATAATCGGGCAGCGTTTGTGGGGCAGTGGAAACGTGTGCCACTTCATGCGCCCAAAGTCGCTGATACGCTAAGGGCATATCGCTCACCACGATGGCAATGTGCTGAAACCAAAGGTCGTTGCTGCGGCTGTCTTCCGGGATCGGGCGGGCTGGAAATTGCAGGGAATGAAACTGCATCAATTCGATAGATTCACCGCCGAGTTGCAGACGCACTACCCGAACGCGCAGCGAAGTATCCTGCAGCCCAAAGAGCCGTTCTACGTTCCCGCCTCGCAGTTCAAAATCGGCTTCTTTTTTAAACGGCAATACTTCGGTATAGAATTTCACGGCTTCATCCAGATCAGAAACGGTCATGCTGACTTTGGAAACATCGAGTACAGTTTGTGCCGATGTTGCAAAAACGTGAAATAGAAATAAGAAAATCAGTAACTTATATTTGAAATAAAATTTCATTGGATTTACTGTTAAAGTGATTATTTCAAAACTTCGTTACGCAGGAACTCGCCCACTCGCAGCGCCATCGCGATGATGGTAAGCCCCGGATTTACCGCCGAACTGGAGGGGAAAAAACTGCCATCTACCACGTAAAGGTTATCCACTTCGTGCGCCCGGCACCACGTGTTGAGCGCGGAGGTTGCCGGATCATCGCCGAAGCGAACCGTGCCGCATTGATGCGCCGTGCCGGCGAGCGGAATTTTTTTGCCGAGATACATATGGTTGGGTAGCAGGTGCGTTTCGCAGCCCACGTGTTCCAGTATCCAGCGCAATTTTTTTTGCAAACGTTTGTGCCCTTCCAGGTTGTTCTCTTGGTAATGCAGGCAGACATTGCCGTCTTTAGTCAAAACCACGCGGTTGTTCGGATCGGGCAGGTCTTCCGAAGTCATCCAGAAATCGAGCGAATGCTTGGCCAGATAGTCCAGCGCAAAGCCCGGCGCGAAAGCGGGCGCATCTTCTTTGTACATTACAGGGTCGGATTTTCCGAGCATCTGAATATGCCCCATTGGATAGGCAAATTCTTCATCGCCAAAATAAAAGTCATTGATAGCGAGCGTTTTACCAAATTTTGTCGGATTTGGCTTTTTAGAAATCGCCAGCAAGGCGGAGTTGTTGTGCGCCATGTAGTGCCGCCCGACCACGTCGGAGCCGTTCGCCAAGCCATTGGGATGTTGAGCATTTGCAGAACGCAGCAGCAACGCCGCGCTGTTGATGGCACCGCAGGCTACCACGACGACATCGGCGCTGTAACGCAGGGTCTCGTTCTCCTTTTTTACAACCACGGTTTTGACAACTTTCCCACTGGTGTCGGTTTCTAATTTTTCGACATAGCTGTTCGTTTCCAGCGTAACATTTGGGTGTTTCAAAGCTTCTTTGAGCGCCACGACGTGCGCGTCTGCCTTACTTTCGGAAGGATCGGGAAAACCATCAAATCGGTCTAGCACTGCAGGGGCATCACCTCCGGTGGTTTCGCCCAGCCGAACGCCAATCGGCAGCGGGAAAGGCTTCAATCCCAATATTTTCAAATCATCGTAAAGCTCCTGGATGCGCGGTTCGTGCTGAAGCGGCGGTAGCGGATAAGGTTCATTTTCAGCGGGTTCACTGGGGTCGGTCCCTCGTTCGCCATGCACGGTGTACAATTTTTCGGCTTCGGTATAATAGCGCGCCAAATCCTGATAGCTCAAATCCCAAGCCGGAGAGATGCCTCCGTGGTGCTGGAGTTCGCCAAAATCGGCTTCGCGCATACGCAGCAACGCGGCTCCATATACCTTGGTATTGCCGCCTACATTGTAATGGATGCCCGGATGAAACGCCTTGCCATCCTTGTCCAACCAGGTTTCTTTGGCTTTGTAGCGGGCTTTCAGGAAGACCTCCTCGGTATCCCAATTTTCTTTTTCGCGAGGGATAAAATCGCCCCGTTCCAGGATTAGAATTTTTTTGTCGGAAGGCGCCAGTTTGTAAGCCAGCGTGCCGCCGCCTGCGCCTGTACCGATGATAATAACATCATAATGCTGTAACATTGGGTGTGAATATTTTATGTTGGTTTTTAAATAAAAAATACACTGTTGAATCCGTCAAA
>CAZFBU010000130.1:10895-12160 GCA_964517175.1 uncultured Saprospiraceae bacterium | reverse complement strand
CATTTCCCACTTCCGAAGTCTCACTTCCCGTTTCCATCCCATGTTCGTGCACGACCCAGGTGGTTTGCGGTGGCGTCAAAATCAACTGATCGATCACCGAGCCGGTGGGCTGAAAAATACCCACGACCCGAAACGGTTCTGTATCGTCGTGCATTCCCATCTCATCATCCGTAAACCCATGCGAGCTGAAAAACTCATCACCGATATTTAGGTTTAATGCTTTGGCTACCTCCGCGCCGATTGTCACCTCGAAGAGTTTTTCCCAAAGCTTACCCTCGGCGAGTTCGGGGTTATACAATTCCAGCATTTTATGATTGGTACCAATGATACGGTAGGTGCGGTAGCTGTCGCCAACAGAAAGTGGGACGGCCGTTTTGATGAGTGGGTGCTGCGGATTCAGAAATGGCTTCACCTCGTCAATCGTCACATTGCCCGTCGGCGCGTCGATGTGATACATATTGCACAGAATCAACTGCAAAGGGCTGCCCTTTGCGCCAATGACCAAATCCACGCCCGCCAGATTCCGGTCGAATTTCTCCTGCAACTGCGTACTCAGCAACAGCAGCAACGAAATCAGCCCCACGCCCAGCGCAAAGAGCACGAGGCTCAGCAGCATGGAGAGCGGCTTGTTCGTCAAATTCTTCCAACTTAGTTGTAATAAGTTCATGCCCATAATTTTTGGAAATCCAACCAGACACGAAGCCTGGCATCTACATCTTCAAGTGAATCTGTTTGTTAAATTTTTCCTTCAACCGCCCATCGTGCGTCACCACCAAAAGTGTTGCGCCCACTTCCTTTGCTTCGCGTTCCAGCAGTTTGATTACTTCATCACAATTCACGTCATCCAGCGCGGAAGTCGGCTCATCGGCAAGGATAACTTTCGGTTTGTTTACCAATGCTCTGGCAATGGCCACGCGCTGCTGTTCGCCCTGGCTCAGTTGGTTCGGCTTAGATTTTAACTTATGCTCAACATTCAGATGACTTAAAAGCTCCGCAATACGGCCTCGATTGACGGGCAAGCCAGCCAACTGCTGCGCCAACACCAAATTTTCCTCCACGGTCAGTGCTTTGACAAAATGCGCCTTCTGGAAAATGATGCCGATTTGCTTGCCGCGAAATTTGTCCAATTTTGAACTGGAAATTTTACCCAGATCGGTATCCGCAACTTGTACCGAGCCATTGCGGGTAGTCAACAACCCACCGAGCAAATGCAGCAATGTCGTTTTACCACTTCCCGACTGCCCAAGCAGCAGCCAATGCTCGCC
>CAZFBU010000130.1:9242-10795 GCA_964517175.1 uncultured Saprospiraceae bacterium | reverse complement strand
CAGCGATGAAACCATCATTCCAAATAATTAACAGCATTATTATCGGGTTGCCACGCGATCTGTGAGATGCTATTGCCAAAAAAGTAGAAAGCTCTGACAGATTGCGGTTTGTCAGAGCTTTTTGTTTTACTATTTTTGCAAATCTTAAAACAAGTGCCATGAAACGAGATGAAATCCTCAAGGCGGTTAAGGAAAAGCTAACGGAGACTTTTGGTGAAAAGATCAAAGATGTCATTCTTTTTGGTTCACAGGCATGGGGTCAGCCACACGAGTATTCGGATTACGATTTTTTAATCATCGTTGATGGAGATTATGACTGGCGGTTTGAAAGAGAGATCAGTGACGTTATGTATGAAATTGATTTGGAATATGAAATTATTACCCAAACGCTGATTATTTCAGATTGGGAGTTGGAGCATAGCTTGCGTGGCAAGCAAACTATTTTTCAAAAAGCAATCAATGAAGGAGTTCATGCTTTATGACAAACGAAGAACGGAATAGCTTGGTGGCTCTTCGCCTGGAGCAAGCAGAAGAGACCTACGAAACAGCGCAGTTGTTGATCGAAAATCAAAAATATCCTTCGCCTCTGAATCGAATCTATTATGGCATGTTTTATGCCGTAATGGCGTTAGGCATTAAGTACGAATTCGAAACTTCCAAGCATGCACAACTTTTGGGTTGGTTTAATAAAAAGTTCGTAAATAAAGGATTAATTGATATCAAATATGGTCGAATGATTCGTAACGCTTTTGAAAAACGAATCAAAGCAGACTATGATACAACACCTTTACCATCGGAAGAAGCGATTGAGTCTTTATTCATAGACATGCGAACCTTTATTGATGAAGTCAAGCGTTTTATCAACGAATCAGAATAAACCAAGATACGATGTATAAGGAATATAAAAACCTAAACCTACCGGAAATCGACCAGGAAATCCTTCAATTTTGGGAGGAGCAACGCATTTTTGAGCGAAGCGTGGAGGAGCGCGATCCGGAGCATAGCTACGTTTTTTACGAAGGACCACCTTCGGCGAATGGAATGCCGGGCATTCACCATGTGATGGCGCGTACGATCAAGGATTTATTCTGCCGCTTTCACACCATGCTGGGCGAGCGCGTGGAGCGCAAAGGCGGCTGGGATACGCATGGTTTGCCCATCGAACTGAGTGTGGAAAAGGAGTTGGGCATTACCAAAGAAGACATTGGCAAGTCGATCTCGGTGGACGAATACAACCAAAAGTGCCGCGAAACGGTGATGCGCTACAAGGACGTGTGGGACGACATCACGCGCAAGATGGGCTACTGGGTGGATTTGAACGATCCGTACATCACCTACGAAAACGAGTACATCGAGTCGGTTTGGTATTTGCTGAAACGCTTGTACGACAAAGGCTTGTTGTACAAGGGCTACACCATTCAGCCCTACTCGCCGGCGGCAGGCACAGGCTTGAGTTCGCACGAGTTGAACATGCCGGGTACCTACAAAGAGGTGAGCGACACGACCGTCGTGGCAATGTTTAAAGTCAAAAAAGATGACAAATCGGCATTTTT
>CAZFBU010000130.1:0-9142 GCA_964517175.1 uncultured Saprospiraceae bacterium | reverse complement strand
GGCGATTTCGTGACGACGGAAGATGGCACGGGCATCGTGCACACCGCGCCTTCCTTCGGTGCGGACGACATGAAAGCCGGTCGTGAGCATGGCATTGGCGCATTGACGCTGGTGGACAGCCAGGGCAAATTCAAGGATTCGGTTGGCGAATTTTCCAACCGCTACGTGAAAAATTATCGCGACGAAGAAAACTTCGAAAGCGTGGATGTGGACATTGCCGTTCGATTGAAACTCGATGGAAAAGCGTTCAACGTGCAGAAATACGTCCACAATTACCCGCATTGTTGGCGCACAGACAAACCCGTCTTGTATTATCCGCTCGATAGTTGGTTTATCAAAGCTTCCTCATTGCGCGAACGCATGTATGAGCTGAATCAAACCATCAACTGGAAGCCGGCTTCTACCGGTGAAGGGCGCTTTGGCAAGTGGCTGGAAAATTTGCAGGATTGGAACCTCTCCCGCTCGCGCTACTGGGGCGTGCCGCTGCCGATCTGGCGCACGGAAGATGGTGAAGCGGAAAAGTGCATCGGTTCGATCGAGGAGTTAGAACAAGAAATTGCGAAAGCCAACGAAAAGCTGGGCTTGAACCAAAGTGTACCGAAGGATTTGCATCGTCCTTACGTGGATGAAATAATCTTGATTTCAGAGAGCGGCAAGAAAATGAAGCGCGAGTTGGACCTGATTGACGTATGGTTCGATTCTGGCTCCATGCCGTATGCGCAGTGGCATTATCCATTTGAAAATCAGGAAAAATTCAAACAAAATTTCCCGGCGGATTTTATCGCGGAGGGTGTCGATCAAACGCGCGGCTGGTTCTATTCGCTGCACGCCATTGCGGTGATGGTGTTCGACAGTGTTGCCTTTAAAAATGTCGTTTCCAATGGCTTGGTGCTGGACAAAGAAGGTCAGAAAATGTCGAAGCGTCTGGGCAATGCGGTCGATCCGTTCGAGACCATCGCGACTTACGGCGCCGATGCGACCCGCTGGTACATGATCTCCAACTCGCAACCGTGGGATAATTTGAAATTTGACATCGAAGGCGTCGGCGAAGTGCGCACGAAGCTCTTTGGCAAATTGTACAATACCTATTCCTTCTTTGTGCTTTACGCAAATGTGGACAAGTTTGTCATCAACGAAATGGATATTGTGCCGCATGCGGAGCGCCCCGAACTCGACCGTTGGATTATTTCAAAACTGCATAGCCTGGTGAAAGAAGTGACCGAGAGCTACGCTGATTACGAGCCGACCAAAGCCGCCCGTGCGGTGGAAACCTTTGTCGATGAGCACTTGAGCAATTGGTTTGTGCGCTTGTCGCGCCGCCGTTTCTGGAAAGGCGAGATGTCATTGGATAAAAAATCTGCTTATGAGACTTTGTTCGAGTGTCTGATGGTCGTAAATCAATTGATGGCGCCACTGGCACCGTTCTTCTCCGATTGGTTGTACAAAAATCTGACCGACAATATCCGCGAAGCAGCCAAAGCAAATAACACGCCACTTCGCCACGATTCGGTGCATTTGACCATTATGACCGAAGCTGATAAAAATTTGATTGACAAAGATTTAGAAGAGCGGATGGACTACGCCCAGCGGATTTCTTCCCTGGTGCACAGCTTGCGCCGGAAGGAGGATTTGCGCGTGCGACAGCCGCTGCGCCGGGTGTTGCTGCCAATTTTGGATGACCATTTCCAGCAGCAGGTGGAAGCAGTTAAGGATTTGATCCTGGCGGAAGTAAATATCAAGGAAATCGAGTATATCACCGATACGTCTGGTATTTTAAATAAAAAAATCAAGCCAAATTTCAAAACACTCGGCAGGCGACTGGGCAAAAACATGAAAGAAGCGGCGAGCATCATTGGCAGTTTGAGCCAGGACGAGATCGAGACGATTGAAAAAACCAACCGCTTCCCGCTGAGCATCAATGGCGATACCTACGATCTGACGCTGGAAGATTTCGAGATCACCGCCGAGGACATCCCCGGCTGGCAGGTCGCATCCGATGGTGCCGTTACGGTGGCGCTGGACATCACGCTCACACCTGAACTCGAAGCCGAAGGCATGGCACGTGACATTGTGAATCGCATCCAGAACATGCGCAAGGACAGCGACTTTGAGGTGACCGACCGCATCCATGTGCAGATCGAACAGCACGAAGCGGTGATGCCGGCGGTTGAGCAATTTGGTGACTACATCAAGAGCGAAACGCTCGCCAATACACTGGAACTGGCGGAAAGCGTGGCTGGCGAGGAAGTGGAATTGCCGGGTGAGGTGCGGGTGCAGTTGCGGGTGGAGAAATCGTGAAGGAAACACTTTTTACAGCGGAAAAGGTAATGGAAAAGCCGGGATCGCTTGAAGGCAAAATCCCGGCTTTTTCCATGTTACAAACCCTTCAGGACAGAAGCCAGTGCCAGGATGACAAAGCCGCCTGCCAGGAAGTAAAAGTGATTGGCGGATACGAAGCCCAGGCTGCCTTCCAGATGTCCGATAATGCCGACGACTCCGAGAATGGTGGCAATAACCCAGGTAATCACTTTTGGTGCGTTGGTTTTCATAATGACTTGATTTTAATGTTAAAAATTGGTTTCTCGACTTAAATGTAACAAAATCGAGCCAAAAAACCATGTACTGACAATAATCTTAATGATTATTTAAAAGCCCAATCGTATTTGTCCAGATTGGAAAGACTGGCTTTCAGCAGGTCGATACAGTGCCGGATGTCTCCTTTGTGCGCCAGTTCAATAGTTTGATGAATGTGTCGTAGCGGGATGGAAATCGCCCCGGCGATAGCGCCCCGCTTGCCGGCGCGCTGCACCCCGGCGGTGTCGGTGCCGCCGCGCGGAAGAATTTCCGGCTGCCAGGGAACCCGATGCTCGTCGGCAATTTTTTTCAGATAATTTACCATCCGATAATCAGAAATCACGGAGCCATCCAGAATTTTGATCGCAGCGCCTTTCCCCAGGCGGGTGATGTACTCGTGCGCTTTGGCACTCGGCACATCAAAAGCGATGGTGACATCCAGCCCAAGGCCAAACTCCGGGTCAATCAGGTGTGCCGCCGAAGTTGCACCCCGCAACCCTACTTCTTCCTGCACCGTGAAAACGCCATACACATCGTAGGGCAGGTCTTCGGATTTTAATTCGCGAAAAGCTTCGATCAGGATAAAAACCGACACGCGGTTGTCGATGGATTTGCTCGTCACGCAGTCGCCCATTTCTTCCAATGCGCCATTGCGGGTGACGGGGTCGCCGATAGCGATGTACTTTTCGACTTCCGCCTTCTTCATACCAACGTCGATGAAATAGTCGCTGATCGGAACTGGCTTATTGCGATCTTCGGCAGACATGATGTGAACCGGTTTGCTGCCCATCACCCCCAGCAAGTCCTTTTTACCGTGTACGATGACGCGCTGCGAGGTGAGCGTTTTCGGATCAAAGCCGCCCAGCGGGTGAAACCGCAGGAAGCCCTCGTCGTCAATGTGAGTGATGATGAACGAGATTTCGTCCATGTGAGCGGCAACCATCACCTTTTTGCGCTCTTTGCCACGCTTGATGGCAATTACGTTGCCCATTGCATCGACGCGCACCTCGTCCACCAGCGGCGTTACCTGCTTGAGTACCAGTTCGCGGATTCGTTGCTCGAAGCCCGGCGCACCGGGTGTTTCGCATATTTGCTTGAGTAGGTTTACATTAATCATTGCTTCGTGTTTCAGTTTATTCTGGTCGCAAAAAAGCAGGGTGCTTAATTTTTTTGGTAATGGGTCGAAGCAGTTGATCTGCTGTTCAGATTTTGCAAATCTCAAAGATTTACAAAATTTCGTCCACTCATTTGACCCGGCACCATTTTTTTTTACGCTGTTTGTTTTACAAGTTGGAGCGAAAATACTACGAAGTAATTGTTTCTTACTAATTGTCCGCTGATTATTTTGCCAACGACTTCCCGCTTTCGCAGGCAAAAACGATAGCTTCCACGCGCCTTTTTCGATGTCTCGGCTTTGTTTTTCCTTTTAGCATAAAGCGATTAAAATAAAAAGAAAAAGCGTATATTACAGCAATAATTCTGAAAAGCCATGAGCGAATTTCAACAAGTTGTAAAAAAGGGCGCGCAGGAATTTGCGCAAAAAACCTGGACCGGCGTGAAAAGATTTTTTCTGCTTATTGTGATCCTGGGTATTCTGGGTGGCGGTGGTTACTACTGGGTGAGTAGCTGGACGTACAGCCAGGGCACACGTGCAGGTACGCTGATCAAAATGTCCAAAAAAGGGGTTGTTTTTAAAACCTACGAAGGACAACTAAACCTGGGCGGCTTCCAAACCGATGCGCAATCGGGCGTTGTCGGCAATATCTGGAAGTTTTCCGTATTGAAAAGAGACGTCTATCGGGAATTGCAAAAATATGAAGGACAGCAGGTTAAGCTTTATTACAAAGAGCGCTACAATTCCTTTCCCTGGCAGGGCGATACCAAATATTTTATCGACAAAGTTGAAAAAGTGGAATAGCCAAAATGATCAAATCTTCCGAGGTGCTCTGACCATTTTGGCATCCCGTTAAATCACCTTCACCACATTGCGCCCAATGCTCTCGTAGTAAAAGCCTTCCGACTGCATGTATTCCAATTCATACAGGTTTCGACCATCAAAAATGACCGGCGCTTTCAGCAATTCCCGCATCACCTTGAAGCTCGGCGTGCGAAATACGCTCCACTCCGTCACAATTGCCAGTGCATCCGCATCAATCAGCGCTTCGTACTGGTCTTCGGCGAGTTGAATCTGATCGCCGAATAAGTTGCGAATATTATCCATCGCTTCGGGGTCAAATGCTTTGACTTTAGCACCGGCTTCCAGCAATTCCCGGATGATGTACAACGCAGGCGCTTCGCGAATGTCGTCCGTATTCGGCTTGAACGCCAAGCCCCACATAGCAATGGTTTTGTCCTGCAAATTATCGCCAAAATGCTTGCGGATTTTTTTCGCCAGCACGCTCCGCTGCGTGTCATTCACATTCATCACCGAGTTCAGAATTTTAAACTCATACTGATACTGATTTGCCGTTTTTGCCAACGCCTGTACATCCTTCGGAAAGCAACTGCCGCCGTAGCCCACACCCGGAAACAGGAAGCGCTTGCCGATGCGCGTATCGCTGCCCATGCCCTTGCGCACCATGTCCACATTCGCGCCGACGAGTTCGCACAAATTAGCGATCTCATTCATAAACGAAATGCGCGTAGCGAGGTAAGAATTGGCGGCGTATTTGGTCATTTCCGCTGAACGCTCGTCCATGAAAATGATAGGATTGCCCTGGCGTACGAACGGGTCGTAGAGTTGGTGCATCACGCGTTCGGCGCGTTTTGAACTCGTGCCGATCACCACGCGGTCGGGCTTCATAAAATCTTCCACCGCTACGCCTTCGCGCAAAAACTCCGGATTCGACACCACATCAAACAGCTCTTCGCTCAGCTTTTTTGCCAGAATTTCGTGTACTCTTTCCGATGTGCCCACCGGCACGGTGCTCTTATCGACGATCACTTTGTAATCGGTAATTATTTCCGAAAGCTCCGCCGCAACGCCCAGAATGTAGGACAAATCCGCTGAGCCATCTTCGCCCGGAGGCGTCGGCAGCGCCAGGAAGATGATCTCGGCGTCTTTCACCGCTTCCGCCAAATTCGTCGTAAATTCCAAACGCCCCTGGCGGGTATTGCGTTCAAAAAGGACATCCAAACCCGGTTCGTAAATCGGAATCTCGCCGTTGCGCAGGCGCTCCACTTTTTTTTCGTCAATATCCACACAAGTCACGTGATTGCCCGTTTCCGAGAAACAGGTTCCGGTTACCAAACCCACATAACCCGTGCCAACAACTGCTATGTTCATTGTTTTAATTTTTTTGGAGATAGAATAGAATTTTGTGTAAATTTTTTTTGACGGGCAAATTTAGGTAATCTGCTTCGGTAATACGGCGTGAAAATGTTAATAATTCGTGACAGCCGATTTTTATACAATTTGTTATCAGGATGTTAATTCTAAGCATGCCCATTTAAACCTTCTTCTTTCTCCTCCGTCCAAAGAGCAAAACGCACAGTTATGGGAAACGACAAAATAAAACATCTTTACTGGCGTGCGGGTTTCGGGCTCAGCCCGGCCGAGTGGCAGGAGCGTCAGGATTGGTCTGTTTCAAAAGCGGTGGACGCACTTTTCCAAGAAGCAACCCGGGCGAAGCCCCTCCCGATAGCGCAGGACAATGCAGTGGCTAACTTCCGACCGCAAATGATGGACAAGGAAAAGGTGGAAGAAATGCTCAAACAAGAGTTCCGCAAAACTGCCGATCACAACACCGACTGGATCAAGCGCATGGCAAGCCCCGCCGAAAGCGCCCTGCTGGAACGCATGAGTTTGTTCTGGCACGGACATTTTGCCTGCAAGCCGAGGTTCGGAAAACTGGCGGTACAGCAATTAAACACGATCCGCACGCACGCGCTGGGCAACTTCCGCGACCTGGTTGTCGCCATCGCGAAAGACCCTGGCATGATCCGCTATCTGAACAACCAGCAAAACCGCAAGGATAGCCCGAATGAAAACTTCGCCCGCGAGTTGATGGAGCTTTTCACCATCGGGCGGGGCAATTATACCGAAAACGACATCAAGGAAGCGGCGCGCGCTTTCACCGGCTGGTCAAGCACGCTGGCAGGTGAGTACGTTTTCCGCCAACGTTTGCACGATTACGGAAAAAAGACTTTTTTTGGTAAAACCGGCAATTTCGATGGCGAAGACATCATCGACATCATTCTCAAACAGCGCGAAACGGCAGATTTCATCACACGCAAGATTTATCGTTATTTTGTAAATGCGGAGGTAAATGAATCCATCGTCCATGATTTGTCCGATCAATTCTATCGTAGTAATTATGACATCGGTAAGCTAATGCGCAGCATTTTCAAAAGCGATTGGTTCTACGATCCTAACAATATCGGCACTAAAATCAAGTCGCCGACGGAGTTGCTGGCGGGCATGATGCGCGCGCTGGATGTTCGCCTGGAGAACGACCTGTCGCTGCTATTTGTGCAGCGCATTCTGGGGCAAACACTTTTCAATCCGCCCAACGTTGCCGGCTGGCCCGGCGGCAAAAGCTGGATTGACAACTCCACGCTTATGGTGCGCCTCAACCTGGCGATGAATATCATCCATTCTTCCGAAGTCGAATTTCAGGCGAAAGAACAAGCCGAAGAACCGGAACTGGATCGCCGCGCACGGCAGCTTGTGGCGCAGGTAAACTGGCTGCCGCTGGCAAAATTGACCAATAACCGCACCGATGTTGCTGCTGTTGAAACGCTGGCGGATTATTTGCTGCAAACACCGGTTGTCATTGGCGCGGATAAATTGCGCAAAGCGGTGAACCTGAGCGGCGAAGCCGACTTTTTGCGAGCAGCTACCGCAATGGTGATGGCATTGCCGGAATATCAGATGGGGTGATTTATCCGCCTTTGGCGAAAGAGTTGAATTGTTGATAGGCTTTTATAAACCGGCCAAAACTCAACCTTCTAAACTTCCTACACCTTCTCCACCAATAGCGGAGAGAACGTAGAACCAAATTTTAAAGCATAATAAAATAAGAAATCATGAAACGCAGAGATTTTCTAAAGTCATCGGGTTTGGCGTCCACGTCGTTGTTGATTCCGTCATTTTTGTCAGATTTCAGTTTCCATAAATTATTCAGCAGCCGCACCGGCAAAGTACTGGTCGTCGTGCAGCTTTCGGGTGGCAATGATGGTTTGAATACAATCGTGCCTTACCAGAATGACATTTATTACAAAAGTCGCCCGAGCCTGGCAATAAACAAATCGGACGTGCTGAAAGTCAGTGATGAACTGGGGTTCAATCCGGCGCTGGCATCCCTGCGCGATTTGTACGATGACGGCAATCTTTCGATCATCAACAGCGTGGGCTACCCCAATCCCGACCGCTCGCATTTCCGCTCGATGGACATCTGGCACACCGCCAGCGACAGCGATGCGTACCTGAACACCGGCTGGCTCGGGCGCTACCTGGATAGCAATTGCCCGCATCCGTATCATGGGCTGGAAGTGAGCGACAGCCTGAGCCTGGCGATGAAAGGCGCGGAGAAAAACGGCTTCGCCATGAGCAATCCGAACCAGTTGCGCAAGACTGCCGGAAACCGCTTCCTGCAAGCCGTTGCCGAGCACACCGACCACGATCACCTGGAAGAAAATGTGGCGTATTTGTACAAAACGATGATCGATACGCAGCAGTCGGCGAAGTATTTATACGATCAGTCGCAGGTGCACCGCTCGCGCGTGGACTACCCGCAAAATGCTTTTGGGCGCGATCTGAAACAAATTGCCGAACTCATCACCGCCGATACGGATACAAAAATCTATTATGTGAGTTTGTCCGGTTTTGACACCCACGCCAATCAAAAAAACCAGCAGGAGCGCCTGTTGCAAGGCTACGCCGATGGCATGAAGGCATTTGTCACCGATTTGAAGCAGAACGGTTTGCTCGAGGATGTGCTGATTATGACCTTCTCGGAATTTGGGCGGCGCGTGGAGCAAAACGCCAGCAACGGCACCGATCATGGCACGGCGAATAACCTGTTCCTGATGGGCGGCAACCTGCAAAAGCCCGGTTTTTATAATGCTGCGCCGAACCTCCGCACACTGGACGAAGGCGACCTGATCTACGAAATTGACTTTCGGAATATCTACGCGACCATCCTGGAAAGATGGCTGGAAGCAGATACCCCGCAGATTCTGGGCAGGGATTTCAAGCCAATCCCGCTTGTTTGAAAGGAATGCGAATGTAGTTTCAGGCAGAGCGGAATTCCTGTTCAATATCAGGAAAAATTGTAATCTGCCAATAGCCGACATTTTACATCTTCATGCTTTCCATCGCATGGTTTCAGCGATGAAATGAATGTTAATTAACATTTTTTACCCTTGCAGCGGTTTGCATCTTGCAAAATAAATATGCAATTTGCAAACAAGATAAATTCTGCATACTATTCAGAAGGCTTTTCTTGCTTTTATGGCAAGTTGATGTATCTCTACCCTTCAGGATACAGGTAAATACGATTACTACTCCAACACAACGGAACAACACGTACAAAGAAACAATGTGCATTTGTAATTGCTGCATGGT
>CAZFBU010000129.1:0-12167 GCA_964517175.1 uncultured Saprospiraceae bacterium | reverse complement strand
TTAGATTTGTCGCTAGAGATTTTGGGTGTAATCAAGGCAAAAAACGTAGGCATAGCAGCGCTACGCCGAGGCTTTTTAACGAAGAATACGCCCAAAAGCTCCGTTACAAAGCAAGAAGTTATTCTTTGATCGTTCCTTACGTCAGAAATCGGGAGCCACATCACACAATAGTTTTATCTTTGCAGCATTAAATAGATAAGAACGGGTGATGAAGATGTGCTCCCGTTTTCTAAAAAACCGATTACGCATGAAAACACTGTTGTCCATAAGTTTAGGTATTACGTTGATTTTTAATAACTTTTACTGTCAGCCTGCTGGTATCCAAAAGAGCATGGTCCAGTTCGACCAGGCTTTCCTGCCCGTTTACCGATACGCCCACGAAGGCAAGATGAGCGAGGCGAAGGAGGCGATATTCTACCTGGAATTCCGGTGGCAGCAATTGCGCAATCAGCACGAGTTTGCCCGACAGGATACTGACTGGCGCAGCGCCTTCAGCAAAACGGATAAAGCGCTGGGGAGTGCCTATTATGCTATTGACGCCAATAATGCCCCGCGGGCACTCGAACAACTCGAAGCAGCCAAAGAATCACTGATCGCTTTGCGCGAACGCTATCGCATCGATTATTATCTGGATTACCTCTTCGATTTTCAGCATACGGCCCGGCTCGTCACGGGAACGAGCGCAGACCAGATGCTCTGCCGCATGGGCTGGGGCGAAATAGAAGATATGGCGCAAACCGCCACAGACGCCTGGCGCGACGTACAGCACCAGCCGGTGGATGCAGCCTTGTACGAGCTGAACCCCGAAAAACTCATGCAACTCAAGGAAAATATGCAGCACGTTGCGCAGGCGCTGGATGATATGAATCAAGCGTTGGAAGGTGCTGACCGGGCAGAGCTGGCCGCCGCCTGCCAAAAACTGGAGCCTGCCTTTTTGCAGGTACTCTGGGCATTTGGCAGTTTTGACGCTTCCGCCATACACTACGCTCAGCGAGATACGAAAAATCAAATTTATTCAAGGTTTCAAAACTAAGTCGCATGAATACCGAAAGAGCTATCCATGAAATTATGACGAGCAACCTCGTAACCGTTTATCCCGATACAAGCGCCCGGGAAGTGCACGACATTTTCAAGAAAAATGATTTCCATCACCTCCCGGTTGTTGAAAAGGGCGATCTGCTGGTAGGCATTATCAGCAAGGAGGATTTCTTCCGCGTCTCCTACATCCTGTCGCAACAAACGACCGGAAAAACCTGGACGGCAAAGGAATACGAAGCGATGACCGCCCGGGAATTTATGACCGAATACCCCATGACGCTCGACCCCGAAGATACTGTCGGGCTGGCGGCGGATGTGTTTCTAAACAATAAGTTCCATTCCCTGCCGGTGGTGGAGGATCAGCGCCTGGTCGGTCTTGTTACTTCACACGACTTGCTCCGCTACGGCTTCGATTCTTATTTTGTAGATAAAAATGAGGATGAAGAACTCCACGAGGAAGGCATCAGCAGTAAGGACGACGAAAACGAACTTTTTTAAAAAACCAACAGAAAATTACACGATTATGGACAAGGCACTTCCGGTTAGCCACATTATGACAACGAATGTCATCAGCGTGCGTCCTGATGATACTATGGATATAGTGCAGGATATTTTTCGCAAAAATGAAATTCACCATATCCCCGTCATTGACAATGAGAAGGTGGTGGGCATCATCAGCCATTCCGATTACCTGGAACTGCTCAATACTTTCACGCTCTTCAAAACCGAAGAGAGCGAACGCTACAACAATGCCGTTATGAGTTCTCTGCTCGTAAAAGAGGTAATGACCAAACAGGTAGCCAAGCTCAACCCCGACGACTCGGTGGAGGTCGCTGCTGGTTTTTTCCGCGAAAACCTTTTCCGCGCACTGCCCGTCGTTGATAAAGACGGCAATCTGAAAGGCATTGTCACGACTTACGACCTCCTGAACTACGCCTTCCGCTAGGGGCGTTTTCAACACCGAAGCAAAAACTTATGCTGCCAGACAGGCCTTTCCGCTGCGCCCGGCTCAGAGCAAATCGAGCATTCGCTGGTAAGTCTGAAAAATTTTCTGTTGTGAAAAACCCAGCCGAAACATATTGAAAACGACCAGATGGGTCAGTTGCACCCGAAAATAACTGTTGGCTCTATACTTACGGGCAGATGCAAGCACCTCTTTAGGTATAATGTGAAAAGGATAATGCTGCTTCGCCCGTGCGATGAGGTCGTATTCTTCCATGATGATTAGGTCATCGCGATAGCCGCCCAGTTCTTCAAAAACCTCCCGCGTGACATACAGCGTTTGGTCGCCGCCCCGGCACCACATAAACGGAAAGCGCGTCATAAAAGAATTAATTTGCAGCAAAGGGTGGTTGGTGTCCAGCTTCAGCCGAAAACATCCGATGGGGAAGCCGTCGGCAATGGCTTTTTGCAAATCTTCCATATAACTAAGCGGCGGCAGGGTGTCTGCGTGCACAAAGTAGAGCAACTCGCCGGTCGATGCTGCTGCGCCATAGTTCATCTGCACGGAGCGTCCACGTTTGGGTGCGCGCAAGACGCAGGCTCCCGCCTGCGTTGCCAATTCCACCGTTCGGTCTTTGCTGCCGCCGTCCACCACCAGCAGGTCGGCTATTTGTCCGTTTCCGCCTACACATAGCCGTTCCAATAATCGCTGTATATGCTTTTCCTCATTCAATACAGGAATAATAATGCTTACTTTCATGTTTCTGATCCCCTATTTTTATCTAACATACGAAATTTTCGGGTTTTACGGATGCCGTCGATTTGACACTCCAGCACGATTTTTATCCAAAAACGAGATTTTATTCATTTTTACGATAGCTCTTTCTATCTGATAGTGAGCTTTTTAAACAAAAAGGATCGTTATAGAATTAGTTACAGCGCTAAAAACTTCGTCAACCACACAACTATATTGCCCGAACTTGCATCTTTTGGATGTTAAAATATGTCATTCGCATAATGATTTTGGTATAAAAACTATTATTCAACAAAAGCTCTATTGCTAACGAACCCTGGAACGTGATGACTCCCAAATTTATTCTCATTCCCCTCGGCGTGCTTGCGCTCGCCGCTGCTGCCTGGTTTTGGTTTCGGCCCGCCCAAAGTGCCGGTGAAAATGCCGAAGTGACCACTTTTGTTCGGAAAGGCGCATTCAAAGTAAAAGTAACGGCCACTGGTGAGCTGCAGGCAAAGCGCTCCGAAGAAATTCGCGGGCCGCAAGGCATGCGGACCGTCGGTATTTTTCAGACCAATATCACCGATCTGGTGCCCGAGGGCACACTCGTGAACGAAGGCGACTACGTAGCTTCACTGGATAAGACCGAGCTAACCACCAAACTTCAGGATGCGCAAACCGAAATTGACAAAACGCTCACGCAACTGGAGCAGGCTAAAATTGACACCGCCATTGAAATGCGCGGCTTGCGCGACCAATTGGTCAACCTCAAGTTTCAAATGAAGGAAAAAGAACTGCAGGTGGAACAGAGCCGTTACGAACCGCAGAGCGTCATCCGCCAGGCAGAACTCGACCTCGAACGCACCGAGCGCGACTACAAGCAGTTGGAGCAAAAGCTCAACCTGACTAGAGAAAAGTCCGAAGCAAAAATTTCTGAAATCAATGCAACCCTGCGCCAATACCAGGATCGCCTCGATCGCTTGGTAGCAATCAGCGACGAGTTCACCGTGCGTGCACCCAAGTCGGGTATGGTCATTTATGCACGTAGCTGGAATGGAAAGGTAGGACCGGGTTCACAAATTAGTTCCTGGAATTCTACGGTGGCGGAATTGCCTGATTTGACGGATATGATCTCCAAAACGTACGTCAACGAAGTGGACATCAGCCGTGTACGCAAGGGGCAGGAAGTAAAAGTCAAGATTGATGCTTTTCCGGAAAGTGAATATACCGGCACGGTCATTCAGGTTGCCAACATCGGGGAGCAATTGCGCGATTACGATGCCAAGGTCTTCGAGGTCATCATTCAGGTGAACGAAAACGATTCCATTATGCGCCCGGCAATGACCACCAGCAACGAGATTGTCACTTACGTTTATCCCGATGTGCATTACATTCCGATTGAAGCCCTGCAGCGCGACAGCATTTCCTATGTTTATAAAAAACAGGATGGCAGAATTGTCATGCAGGAAATCATTTCCGGCGAAAGCAACGACGATGAAATTCTGGTGGCGTACGGGCTGGAAGAAAACGACGAAATTTACCTCTCTGTTCCTGCCAACGTAAAAGGACTGGAATTTGTGCCCCTCGATCCGAAAATTAAGGAGGAAATCAGGAAAAAGCAGGAGGAAGCCCGCAAAAAGCGGGAAGCGGAGGCGCTGGCGCGAAGCAATGCCGTGAAAGACGAAAATATTCAATCGGACAAAAATACCAGTGGCGCTTTTATCATCATCAATTAAAGCGGTTCTTCATTTCTTCAACTCCAATTTTTTCGTCTGATGCAAAGAATCTTTTTCAACTTTTTGCTGGCTATGGAAGCCGTAATGGCAAATCGCCTGCGGGCGCTGCTCACCGGGCTGGGCATCTTATTCGGCGTCGCGGCAGTTATTGCCATGTTGGCAATTGGTACCGGCGCCAAGCAGTCCATCCTCGACCGAATGAAGCTCATTGGTACCAACAACATTGTCATCAAATCCGTCATTCCCAGCCAGGATGACCAGGAAGCGGCAGAGGCTACCAGCACCGGCAGCAGCAACGAGCGCAATAAAAGCCCCTGGTCGCCGGGATTGCGGCTCGAAGACTTCTCAACGCTGCCCACTCTTCTGCCCAGCGTAGAAAATGTAAGCCCGGAAGTCGTATTGTCTGCCACGCTCATCCAATCGGGCAAACTGGTGAAAGGGCGCTGCATTGGCGTGACGAATGCTTTTTTTGAATTGAACAACATCAACCTCAGCGAAGGCCTGTTTTTTCATGATACCCACCTTGACGGGGGACGTCCGGTTTGTATTATTGGCAAAAACATTCAGGCAAAATTCTTTCCCGACGATTCGCCCGTTGGCAAAAAAATAAAAGCCGGTAATACCTGGCTGACGATCATCGGTGTGCTGGAAAAGCGCGCAGCCAGCCGCGAAAGCCTGCGCAACCTCGGCATTCGGGATTACAACGACGACGTCTATATCCCGGTCACAACGGCCCTGCTCCGCTTTGAAAACCGGGCAAGGATCACGAATGATGACATCCGGAATAGCGGCTCTTCCAATGATAATAGCGACAAAAACTATCACCAGCTTGATCGGGTGGTGGTGCGAGTCAATGACTCGAAGTATCTGCGTGCCTCCGCCGATGTGCTAGCGCGCATGCTGAAGCGGCGGCATCACGACATCGTGGATTTTGAGATTGAAGTGCCCGAACTGCTACTGGAAGAGCAACAGAAAACGCAGGAGACTTTCAACCTCGTTTTGGCAGCAATTGCCGGTATCTCGCTTTTGGTTGGCGGTATTGGCATTATGAACATCATGCTGGCGTCCGTGCTGGAGCGCATCAAAGAAATCGGGCTGCGCCGCTCGATCGGGGCAAAGCAAAGCGACATCGTTCAGCAGTTTCTGTTTGAAGCGGTTTTTATCAGCCTACTGGGCGGATTGCTGGGGGTAATCATTGGCGTGCTCGCTGCCCGTATCATTACCAATTCTTTTGAAATTCCGGCCGTCGTCACTGCCTGGTCGATCATTTTATCCTTTGGCGTTGCTGCTTCCATCGGGCTTATTTTTGGCATATTCCCGGCAAGGAAAGCCGCCCGTCAGGACCCGATCAAGGCGCTGCGGATCGAATAGATTTTCGACATCAGAAATACATAGCATCAACAGCATGAAAAAGAACACCTTACTATTTTCATTCGTCGTATTGTTTCAGTGGGCTTTTACGCAAACCCCAACGAACTACGAACTCACCCTCGAGCAAGTGGTTGAAATCGCTCAAAGCGACGCGCCGGCAGTCCAACTTGCCCAAACGCGCCTGAGCAACCGCTTCTGGTCTTATCAAACCTTTTTGGCAGACTACAAGCCGCTCATCAATTTCTCGGCGACCCTGCCCGATCTGAACCGCTCCATCAACTCCATCGTCCTGCCCGACGGGGGCGAGGCATTCATTCAGCGGTCGCTGATGACCAATCGCGTCGGGCTTTCCCTTCGGCAGGATGTAGCGCTGACCGGCGGCACGGTCTTTCTGAATACCAACCTGAGTCGTCTGGATATTTTTTCTACCAATGGCAATCCCAGCTCCATTTCTTATTTCTCGACGCCGGTTTCTGTCAGCTTTATACAACCTATTTTTAGCTTTAACGAACTGAAATGGAACAGAAAAATAGAGCCCCTGCGCTACCAGGAGGCACGCCGATCTTACTCGGAAGATATGGAAGAAACCGCCTATCAGGCCGTTCAGTTGTTTTTTGATGTACTGATTGCGCAGTTGAATGTGCAAGCCGCCCAGCAGGAAAAATCGAATGCGGATACCTTGTACGAAATCTCCAAAGGCCGTTTTGAAGTAGGGAAAATAGCCGAAACGGAGCTATTGCAAATTGAACTCAGCGTAGCCAATGCCGAAAATTCGCTGGCGCAGGCGACACTCAACCTGCAATCGAGCAACGAACAACTGCGCAACTTCCTCGGCATCCAGCGGTCTGTGCAGTTTGAAATGATCGCACCAACCGACATCCCGGACTTCATCGTTGATGCCGACCGGGCATTGCAACTCGCCCTGCGAAACCGAAGCGAGACCATCGCCTTTGAGCGACGCCTGCGGCAGGCCGAGCGGGAGGTAGCGCTGGCCAGGGGGCAAACCGGCCCGCAAGTGAACCTGACCGGCAACTTTGGCTTGTCGCAAACCGCCAACGAACTGGATCTGGCGTACCAGGACCTCCTCAATCAGGAGCGTGTAACGCTCACGCTTCAGGTACCGATAGCCGACTGGGGCAATACCCGCGCCCGGCGCGAAGTGGCACAATCCAACCTCGAACTGGAGCAGATGAACGTCACCCAGGAACGCGTCAATTTTGAGCGCAATATTCTACTGAAAGTGCAGCAATTCGATCTCGTGCGCAACCAGATCAGCCGGGCTTTGCGCGCCTACGAAATTTCGCAGAAGCGCCAGCAAATGACGCGCAATCGCTACTACATCGGTAAAATTGGCATCACGGAGTTGAATATTGCCGTGCAGGAACAGGAAGCTGCGCGCCGGAATTACATCAGCGCCCTGCAAAACTTCTGGATTGCTTATTACGACTTGCGGCGCAGTACCTTGTATGATTTTGCCAATGATCGTTCGCTGATCGAATTGCCGGATGGGTATTAAAGCTTTAAGAGTTGAGCCGGGAAAGAAGTAGTGAGGAGCATCCATAAACCAGGTGCTCCCCGAAGTTTTATTTTTTAATCGCCATTGAAAAGCGAAGCGATTTCTTCCTGGATATTCGGATTGACCAGAACGGCAATAACCACCGAAACCACCAGACCAATTGCAGCGTTGAGGGCATCCTTGCGAATGATGTTCCAGGTGACTTTCATTTCCCGGTTAGTTTCGTAGTTTTTTTGCAGCGTCATTGCCAACTCACGACCAGCCATCAACCCAAGAAAGACCCAGGTGGTACTCATCGGGATATTACTGATTACTTTGAAAATGTACAGAATAATGGCGTATATCAAGTCCACAATCGAGGCGGCGCGCACATCTGTCACCTGCGATTTTTCCGTCACAATACCCTGTATTTTATCGCCTTTCAAATAGAAAAGCAAACCAAGACCGGCAACGATATAAAGCAAGAAAAAGATAAACTGCATCAAACTCAATGAGCGAGGCAGCGATACGGCAATGTTGGCGCCATCCTGCATCAGCCATACCGCCCAGAGGCTACCGCTAATAATCCACTGGATGAACACGAAAATCGGCTTGGGCTCTCCGTCTGTGAATCGCTTGATTAATTTTGCCAATGCAAACCAAACGACAATCGCGGCCCCAAACGCGACAACATAACCCGAGAGGCTCTTTTGCAACATCCCCTGAATGCCATCCAAATTGGCGGAATAAACGCTCAGGCAGAGAAAAGTTGTAGAAACCGGCATCTTCAGGCGGGTGAGAAACAGCAACACCAGGGGCGCTGCCAGTTGCAAATACTGGAATTCCTGCGGCGCTTGCGCAAAGCCCTTCGACGCCAGGCGCTCGTAGGAAACGTCACCGTTGTACTGCACCCAACTGTAGGTCATCGTCACCACAAAAATACCGGCAATGAATATCCACAGCACCCACCAGGGGCGTTGAGAGTTGGAAGCCAGAAAGGTTCCGATGGTTTGAATACTGTCGTTCGCGATAGCAGAATAGCCCGCAAACAAGAAGCCTAGCCACATCGCTACCTGCGGGTAGGGGTAAAAAACACCGGCAATGATGAACAGGACAATGAGAAGCTGGTAGAATTTTCGCTCTCTGTACAAAAAAAGGCGGAATATGCGATAACGAAAACTCTGATTCAACCATTGATTGACTTGAGAAATCATAGTGCTTGGTGCTAAGGTTATAAAAGCCACAAAGTTAGACGCTTAGCAAAATTTACCGGTTTATATTGTGTTAACTTTAGGTTAACTTTACAGCCGATTAATTGCACCGATTTCTCATACCTGCCGATTTATTTACAATAACGTAAACTATACTTAAAACGCAGTTAATTTTTAGATTCTAATATAGTGCTGAATCCAGTTTTAAAAGTACTATGAACAAACAAGTCTATATCTTACTCATTATCAACTACTTCCTCGTTTCAGCCTGTGGAAATGCGCCCGAGGGCGTTGAGCACATCGTCGTCAAAGGTTCTGATACCGAAGTCAACCTGGCGCTTGGACTGGCGGAGACTTACATGATGAAGGATGTCAAAGCCTCCATTGCGGTGACGGGCGGTGGCTCCGGTGCAGGCATTGCCGCGCTGATCAACGGAAAAACGGACATTGCCAATTCCTCCCGCCCCCTGAAAGAAGAAGAATATGCCCTGGCCCACGCCCGCAACATTCACCCCACCGCAACCATATTTGCAATGGATGCCCTGGCGGTAGTTGCCAACGACCAGCTTCCGGTTGATAGCCTGACCGTAGCGCAGGTAGGTGCGATTTTTCGGGGCGAGATTACCAACTGGCGCGAAGTCGGCGGACCAGATATGGACATCTCCCTGTACGGTCGTCAAAGCAATTCGGGCACGTATGTTTATTTTCGCGACAGCGTCGTACTCGGCGAATATTCCCGAAACCTGAAGCAGATGAACGGCACCGCACAAATGGTGGAAGGCATCAAAAATGACCCGGCAGGTATGGGCTATGTTGGCGTTGGCTACATCGTACAAAAGGACGGCTCGCTTACCAGCAACATCAAGGTGCTGGATGTGAAAGCGGATGAGGCTTCTCCGGCAGCTTCCCCGCTGGAGATCGCCAATGTCACCAGCGGCATTTACCCGATTGTTCGCCCTTTGTTTCAATACACAAATGGCACGCCCCGGGGCAAGTTGCGGGATTTCATGCTGTTCAGTCTGAGCGAGCAGGGGCAGCAGATTGTGCTGGGCAGTGGCTACTATCCGGTGTCCAGAAAATATTTCGCACAAAACGAAAAAGTTTTAAATTTCCAGTATGCAGAAGCGTCAACTCATTGACTGGTTTGTTCAGCTTGTCTTTCAACTGGCAGCACTCATCTCAGTTTTAATTTTACTTGGTATTTTTGGAATGCTTTTTTTCAACGGTATCAATGCTTTCAGTGAGGTCAGCGTTACGGAGTTCTTCTTCTCCGCCAATTGGAATCCCTCTGCTTATGGCAAATCCAGTTATGGCATTTTATCCATGATTGTAAGTACTTTTTTGGTGACCATCGGCGCCATGCTCATTGCCGTACCTCTGGGTATTGGCGCAGCGGCTTACCTTTCGGAAGTGGCTTCGGAACGGGTGCGCGAAATCACCAAACCGGTGATCGAGCTCCTGGCAGCTATTCCGTCAGTGGCCGTTGGGTTTATCGGAATCGTACTGGTAGGTCCGTGGATTGCCCGCACTTTCGGGCTGAGCAATGGACTGAATGCCCTGAACGGTTCGATTTTGCTGGCGATTATGTCTTTGCCCACCATTGTTACGGTAGCCGAAGATGCCATTCGGGCGGTGCCGCAAAGCTACAAGGAAGGCTCCTACGCCCTTGGCGCCAATAACTGGACAACACTGATGCGCGTGACGCTGCCGTCGGCAACTTCGGGTATCATCGCTGCCATTATCCTGGGGATGGGCCGCGCCATCGGCGAAACGATGACGGTGCTCATGGCAACGGGCAATGCCACCGGAATGCCTAATGGTTTCTTTGATCCGGTGCGCACCATGACGGCCACCATCGCTATTGAATTGGGCGAAGTACCATTTGGTACCACGCACTACTTTGCGCTGTTTGCGGTTGGCGCGGTGCTGTTTCTGATTAGTTTGGCTGTAAATTTGATTGCTGAAAATATTGCTGCCCGCTATCGGTACAGGGCATAAACCAGCTTTTATACCATGACGAACAAACAAAATCAAATCGTACAATTTATCGGCATCAACCTCCTCCGATTGTTTGTGCTGGTGGTGCTCTTCTTTCTCGGGTTCATGCTCTGGGATATTTTCTCAAAGGGGAATAGTGTGATCAGCGGTCAATTTTTGAGCGACTATCCGCGCCAGGGCATGACGGAGGGTGGCATTTTTCCGGCGATTGTGGGCACGGTGTACGTCACGCTGGTGACAACACTCTTTGCCATCCCCTTTGGCATCGCCGCCGCCATTTATCTCAGCGAATACGCAACGGACAATGCCCTGAACCGCCTGATCCGGGCCGCCATTCGCAACCTCGCGGGCGTTCCTTCCATCATCTACGGATTGTTTGGTGTGGCCATTTTCGTTCGGGGCTTTGCTTTTGATACATCTATCCTTTCTGCCGGTCTGACGCTAGGCTTGCTCACGCTGCCGTACATCATCACTACTACCGAGGAGGCACTGAAAAACGTACCGCTTTCCTACCGGGAAGGGGCACTGGCCTTGGGGGCTACCAAATGGGAAGCCATCCGCACGAATGTACTGCCGAGCGCTGTTTCCGGCATTGTCACCGGCGCCATTCTTGGCTTGTCGCGCGCAGCAGGCGAAACGGCGCCCATTCTGTTTACCGGCGCTGCGTTCTACCTGCGCTATTTGCCGGGTAGTGTTTTTGATGAATTTATGGCGCTGCCGTATCATCTCTATATTCTATCCACACAGCACCACGCTATTGCGGAAGTGCGGCCGCTGGCTTATGGCACGGCGGTGGTCTTACTGGCGCTGATTTTTGTGTTAAATATCATTGCATTCATCATCCGGTATCGTTATCGAAAACTTAACCGAAGCAGATTATGAGCACCTCAGCAAAGATAGCCATCAGGAACTTAAGCCTTGCCTATGGCGACACGAAAGTGTTAAAAGGCATCACAATGGAAATTCCCGAGCACAAAATCGTAGCGCTCATCGGTCCGTCGGGTTGCGGCAAATCCACTCTGCTGCGCGCCATGAACCGCATGCACGATCTCAACCCGGCTGCCAAAGTGCAAGGGCAGATTTTACTCGAGGATAAAGACATATACGACGGCAGGAGAGATGCGGTTGATGTGCGGCGCAAGATCGGCATGGTCTTTCAGAAGCCAAATCCTTTTCCCAAGTCCATTTTTGACAATATCGCCTACGGATTGAGAATAAACGGCGAACAAAATAAAAAGAAGCTGCACGAAGTAGTAGAAAAAACGCTGAAAAACAGCTACTTGTGGGAAGAAGTAAAAGATGATCTCAACAAATCGGCGCTCGACCTCTCCGGCGGGCAGCAGCAGCGCCTGTGCATCGCCCGGGCCATCGCTGTAAAACCGGAGGTGCTGCTCATGGACGAACCCTGCTCGGCGCTTGACCCCATCAGCACGGCAAAAGTGGAGGAACTAATGCTGGAACTGAAGAAGGATTACACCATCGTCATCGTGACGCACAACATGCAGCAAGCCCAGCGCGTAGCTGATCTCACCGCCTTCATGTATCTCGGCGAAGTGATTGAATACACCGAAACCTGGCAGCTTTTCAACAAGCCACAGCAGGAGCTTACCGCAAACTATGTGCAAGGGAATTTTGGGTAAGAA
>CAZFBU010000128.1:0-12191 GCA_964517175.1 uncultured Saprospiraceae bacterium | reverse complement strand
ACAACTCTCAGCTTTTATCTTGTAGCGGCGGCAGGACTTGAACCTACGACCTTCGGGTTATGAGCCCGACGAGCTACCAACTGCTCCACGCCGCGATTTTAAATTGGATTGCAAAGATAAGAACAATATTTTGATTTATCAAGTTCCATCCCCCATTTTTTAACCGATGTGACCGGAATCCCAAAAGTATCAAAAAACAATGCGATACGACGCAAGTAACTAAACCGATTTGTTAACCTGAAATCCGATTTACACACGATGCGACTACTACTTACTATCCTGGGGATGGCGCTGCTTTGGCAAGCACAGGGGCAAACGAACTGCTCCGAAGCGGACGCTGAATTCATACTGGAAATAAAGACGGACAACTACGGCTACGAAACCGCCTGGGAATTGAAAGACGGCAACGGTATGTTGCTCCACTGGACAAACTTTAACACTTATGGCAATCGGCAAATTTATCGCGACACGATCTGTCTGCCACCGGGTTGTATGCATTTCACCATTTTCGATGGCTTTGGCGATGGCATTGCCGCTATCGGCTACTACAAATTGTACCTCAACGGTCAGGTGATCCAATCCGGTGGTCGATTTGGCAGGGCAGAATCGACCCTGTTTCAGTGCCGGGAAGGCGAAATTTGCCAGTCTGCAATTCCGGTTAAAGCCGGAAATTACACCGCAGCTTTCGACGACACCTGGTATGTTTTCCAACCGGATAGCACCGGAATTTACCACATTTCTACCTGCGATATGAATGCCTGCGACACCAAAATCTGGGTGTACGACCGCTGCGAGGGCATCCGTGTGCACGAAGATAACCGAAGCACCATTTTTTACAATGATGATGAAAATCCGTGTGCGCCCCTGGCAAAAGTAACCGGTTATCTCAAAAAAGGCGAAACCTATTACATCCGCATCGGCGATAAAGAAGATGCCTGCAGCACCGACATCAACTGGGAACTCATCTTTGAAGGTCCCGTGATCGGCTGTATGGATCCCGGCTCTTGCAACTACGATCCGCTGGCGACCATCGACGATGGCTCCTGCCTCCCGCAGGGGCACGACAAATGCCCGATTGGTCCGGATTTGCGCGTACGCGAAGACGTTCTCATCCAAACATTGGCGCTTGATCGCATCGAATCGATCGATCCGTGCATGATCGAAGAGGGCTGCCTGAGGGGATATGGCATGCGCGATATTTTGCGCTTTTCGACGCACATCGAAAACATTGGCGAGAAGGATTATTACATCGGCAAACCCGATTTTGACAACCCACTCTTTAACTGGAATAACTGCCACAATCACTTTCACTACGACAGCTACGCCGAGTACCTGCTCTTTCGCGATGACGGCACGGAAATTCCCATCGGTTTCAAAAATGGTTTTTGCATCACTGATTTTGGCTGTCCGCCGGGGCGCTTGCCCAAGTATAGCTGCGACAACATGGGGCTGAGCGCCGGCTGCTACGATATTTACTGGTCGCAATTGCAATGCCAATGGATCGACCTGACCGACGTGCCCGACGGGCGCTATGTCTTCGTCGTGCGCATCAACTGGAAAAACCTGCCCGATGCACTCGGACAAATTGAAAAAGATACTTCCAACAACTGGGCGCAGGTTTGTATCACCCTCGATCGCTCGGATGGGAAGTTGAAGCTCGTCGTGGAAGAAGCCTGTGCGCCCATGCGCGACTGCGCCGGCAAGCCTTACGGCAATACCCAAACCGATTGCACCGGCGTCTGCGGCGGCACTGCCCTGATGGGCGATGTGGATGGAAACGATCGACAGACCTTGTACGATGCGCACACCTACGTCACGCAGATATTGGGGGAGGACATTGCACCTGCCTCCTGCAACGACCTCGACGCTGACGGCAGAATCACGGTGTACGATGCCGCCCTGATTGCGAAGTGCGTCAACCGGGGCTCCGCTCACCAGCACAATGGCGGCGCGGCAC
Source organism: uncultured Saprospiraceae bacterium (assembly GCA_964517175.1). Classification (GTDB taxonomy): domain Bacteria; phylum Bacteroidota; class Bacteroidia; order Chitinophagales; family Saprospiraceae; genus JADJNW01. The sequence goes on along the minus strand of CAZFBU010000128.1, from coordinate 10,234 downwards.
ACGATCACTGCAGCTTCCCTGCCGGTATCCGCAATCCGAAAGATACCGTGACGCTGCGCATTCTGGACGTCAATTGGGCGCAAAAGTACGTGGACATTGGCATCCAAAACCCGACTGCCCAGGTACTGGCTTACGAATTCAATATGGCGGGCATCCGCCTTTCGTATGTAGAAAACCTGGTCAATAGCGCCCAATACCCCATCGCACCGCGCACCAGCATGCTTGGCGGCAAGGTCATTGGCATTTCGTACGTCGATTCCCTGATCGAAAAATCATCGCTGTCGCAACCACTTTGTCGGGTATATTTTCAGGAAATGACGGCGGACAGTATTTTTATCGAGCAAGTGACGGACATTATCAACAGCCGCTACGAGCGGGTGGTAACGCGCATTGACGACAGCGCCGTTTACCGGGAGTTGCCATCGAGCGCATCGGATTTGCAACGGCTGCGGTACGTACGGGTTTCCCCTAATCCTTTCCTTCAGGAAACGACGATCTCTTTTTACAATAGGAATGGACAAAAATTTACGCTGGACATCATCAGCACCGACGGAGAAATTGTGCGTCGCGTAGAAAATATCACCCGGAGTGACATTCGCGTCAAGCGCCTGGAATTGCCGCGAGGCATTTACTTTTTCCGCCTCTACAACGAGAAAGCCTACGCCGATGGCAAACTGATCACACTTTGAAAACGTTTCCTCTTATACATGGGGTTGGCAACATTCGGTCAACCCCTTCTTTTTTTTTAACGCAATAACAAAATCGGCTCCGGATTTGTACTTTGTAAAAAGGAGGTGCAGAAGGGTTTTGGTAAAAATTTTATTTTTGCGCACTCAAATCGTTGTATAAACAAATAAAAATCGGAATGAAATGAAAGAAGTATTTATCGTATCTGCCGTTCGTACGCCACAGGGAAGCTTTGGGGGCGCTTTTGTCGGCATCAGCGCGACGCAACTGGGCGCTACCGCCATCAAGGGAGCATTGGAAAAAGCGGGCATCGACCCCAAATATGTAGATGAAGTATTCATGGGCAATGTTGTCTCCGCCAATCTGGGGCAGGCCCCGGCGCGGCAGGCAGCGCTTGGCGCGGGTATCGGCAATAATGTGCCATGCACCACCGTAAATAAAGTGTGCTCTTCGGGTATGAAATCGATCATGTTCGGTGCACAAAGCATCATGCTGGGGCACAATGACGTGGTCGTTGCCGGTGGCATGGAGAGCATGTCCAACATTCCATTTTACGTGCCAAATGCACGCTGGGGTTACAAATATGGCAATGGCGAATTCGTCGATGGCCTGGCAAAAGACGGACTCGTAGATGCTTACGACCACATGCCAATGGGCATTTGTGCGGACAATACCGCTAAGAAGTACAACATTTCCCGCGAGGCGCAGGATGAATTTGCAGTCCGCTCTTACAAGCTGGCGGCCGAAACCACCGAAAAGGGCATTTTCAAAAATGAAATCGTGCCGGTAGCCGTGCCGCAGCGCAAAGGCGACCCACTGATGATCGATGAAGATGAAGAATTCAAGCGGGTGAATTTTGATAAAATTTCCGGATTGCGTCCGGCTTTTACAAAAGACGGTACGGTAACGGCTGCCAATGCTTCGACCATCAACGACGGCGCGGCGGCATTGGTGCTGGTGAGCAAGGAAAAAATGGAAGAACTGGGACTGCAGCCACTGGCAAAAATCGTCGCTTTCGCGGATGCTGCACAGGAGCCGCAGTGGTTCACCACTGCCCCTACCCTGGCGGCGCCAAAGGCGTTGAAGCGTGCCGGCATGGAGCTTTCGGATATTGACTACTTCGAGGTGAACGAAGCTTTCGCGGTGGTACCGATGGCTTTCAATCAGGAACTGGGCATTGACCCAAATAAAGTAAACATACACGGCGGCGGCGTCTCTATCGGTCATCCGCTGGGTGCTTCGGGTGCGCGCATCGTCGTCACGCTGAGCAACATCCTGCACCAACACGGCGCTTCGGTGGGGCTGGCTACGCTCTGCAACGGCGGCGGCGGCGCTTCCGCAATTATTATTGAGAAGGTGTAAGCACCAGCTTTTTATAAAAGATATCAACTCCCGGCAATTGCTTCATGTTGCCGGGAGTTTTTATTTTCATTAATCCGGTAGGGTCGTAATAAATGAAAAATGGTAAACAAAAAAGCCCCCCTTCTAGTGGAGAAGAGAGGCCATCCCAAAAACCGATTTAAGTATACACTTGAAAACGGCTCTTGTGAATCACATACAATCCAATCGCCTTAACTATAAATATCTCTAACCAAAAATTATTTCCTACACTACCGGAAAAGACCGGCGTGAACAAATTTTACAGTTTTGCAAACTGCACGAACTTGTATCCGACTTAAAATACTGGAAAACAAAAGGATGGAGACTGAAATAATCAGCAGGCGCAGCATGTACGCACAGATACCCTTTCAGTTGTCGGATTACGATTTGTTATATTTTTGGGGTATAAAAAATACCCGTATCAAACAATTTTGGTCGTCGTCTCTTTGCTCAAAATTATAAACCGGAATCTGGCGTTGGTACAACGCTGGCGAATGACTAACCTTCAGTAGCAAAATAAATATTGGCGGAGTGTGCCGTGGATTTGCTGAAATAGTTGAAGTATAGGTCGTTCATGGATTACGGATTATAATTTGTTTCCAGAAAAGATTTTTCGCTTTTCTTATTCCACAAATATAGTGTATCATTCACACAAATGCATACCCTAAATGGGGTATTTTACCCGGCAAAGTGTTAAAAATAAAGAGCCTCCCCGAAAACCTGGAGAGGCTATCCCAAAAACCAATTGTTAAAGGACATCTTAGTTCTTTTGCAAATAAAGTGCCAAACGGGCTACGCTCAATATCACTTGTCGATATTAGACGTCTTTTTATCAAAATTCAACGCGATCATGACCTCGTGCGAGCCGCTGTTAAACTTCTGGAATCGCTGAAAAGAAACATCATAGGTATAGAATACATTAAAATTAGACAATCTTGCGCCCAGCAAAACCCCTACTGCTCCGATGGTACGGTAAGACAATCCGGTGATCAGTTGCTCGTCGAGAAAGCCCGCTTTCAGGTTGATATCTATCTGCGAAGGCGTGTCCTGCACCTTGCGAGCCATGATGGAAGGCTCCAGAGTAAAGTTCAAATCCTGAATATCGAACTGATGGCCAAAGAAGAAGGTATAGTATTGCAAACCAGCCTGGTCGGTTGTGCTGACCATGTTATCCAGTCGGGACTGAATGAGATTGGTAAATGCCAGTCCCATTCGGGTATTTTCGTGAATTCTTCCGTAAATGCCGACGGAGGCGTCAAAATCGCGCATTCCCTCCAGGTTTTGGTCGAGCACCCGGTCTCCCGGCTGAATGAAAGGACTGGAAAGCACGCCATTATCCAGCATAATCTGCTGGTATGAAGCCGAGAAGCCGGCAGCCATTCTGAAGTTTTCACCGGCATTAAACTTAAACGTCCAGTTCAGTTGGCCTCTGAGGCGCGACATCTGAGCAGCCGTTTCAGAAGAGACGCCCAACCCCACGCCGAAAGATTTGGCGACCGGTCCGTTGATCATGGCGGCGAATGTCTGCGGCGCATCCGGGAAGCCGGTCCACTGGGCACGAGCATTGAATTGCAACTGGAAATAATCTTCAAAGCCCGCTGCTGCCGGGTTGATGAGCACAGGTGTGATATGATAATTGGTAAAAATGGCTTCATCCTGTGCCCGAAGCGAAAAGAAGAATAGTGTAGAAGTAATGAGTAGAAGTAATTTTTTCATAATGAAATCGGTTGAGGGTCAATAATTAGATTTTCATGGGAAATGATGTGCCTGCACTGCCGGCGCAGGCACACCCGGTTATTTGCTTTTCTAGTTGTCTCTGAGTAAAGTGATCGAACCTTTGCGCTGTACGAGGATACCGTCGTTATCCAGATATTCCAACACGAAGTAGTAGGGACCTTCCGGAAGTAAATCCCCATTTTGGTTGGTGCCGCCCCAGGAGTTATCGTAATTATCCATTTCGAAGACTAGCTGCCCCCAGCGGTTGTAAACTTCCAGTCGTGTTTCCGAAAATTCTTCAATACAATTGATGCGGAACTGATCATTGGCTCCATCGCCACCGTCGTCGTTCGGCGTTAGTACCACACTCGATGCGATGCACGGGAACCGATCATCTTCTACCAGCCCGGATGCCCGATTGTCGTTGATACAACCGCGACTATCCGTCACTTGCACGAAGTAAGCTCCGGGGCAAAGGTTGGATATTACCTGGCTGTTGCCGGTATTGGGGGCATTCCACGCGAAGGAGTATGGAGGCGTTCCGCCTTCCACCTGTGCCATCGCCATACCGTCACAACCTTCGGATGCAGCCTGCGTTTGCACCTGCACCTGGATGGGTTTGGGTTCCTCCAGCGAAAAACTGGTCGAAGCGACGCAATTATTGGCATCCGTAGCGGAAACCGTGTAATTGCCGGAAGGCAGGAAAGAAATGCGCGGACCGATAGAACCATTGCTCCAGGCGTAGGAGTAGGGTCTGCCCGTTGCGCCACCTGCCGCGTTCGCGATGATTTCGCCGTCCCGGTTGCCGGGGCAGGATACCTCTCTGATGTTGGCACTGATCTCAATGGGCGCCGGTGGTCGCACTTCGATTTCGCCCGCTACCGTACAGCCGATGCCATCGGTCACGATGACTTCGTACGTACCTGCGCTGGCGCCGGTGAGCACCGGTTGTTGGGTGTCGAAAATCGTACTGCCCCGCTTCCATTGGTAGGTGTAATTGCCATCGCTGTTTCTACCGGAAGCTTCGATAATACCGTCATTGGCGTCAATACAACTGACATCCGAACCATTGTAATCAGAGATTACTTCCATATCCACTGAAAGGTTGGAAACGGAACCAATCGTATATTGGCGCACCAACATATTGCCGGAAGCTTCACTGACACGAACCGAATAAACGCCTTTGGGCACATCCGTCAGCATTCGATCCGTTGAAATTTCTTCATTCGCGGCATTTCGCCACGAGAAATTATAAGGCTCTTCCCCGCCGCTCACGCTCAACTCCACACCGCCATCTTCGCCCTCCGGACACTGCGTGTCGTTCACTTCGGCATCCAGTGCAAATGTATTGACCTCAATGCCCGGGAAGGTTTGCGTACAGCCATTCGCATCGCGAACCGTCGGCACAAAAGTGCCTTCGCAAAGATTGATGATCTGGGTACCGGTGCCGGTGTTGGGCGCATTCCATTGCACCAGATAGTTTGGCGTGCCACCCGTGATCGTTGCGGTAATTCTACCGGTACAACCGGAGTCTTCTGTATCATGCATCACATCTATATCCATGATTTTAATAGCGTCCGGCTCATTGATATCCGCCGTAGCCGACGTGGAAGCGCCAGCGCCATCCGTCACCGTAAAGGAAGCTCGGCCGCCCGTAAGCCCACTCTTTACGATATTGCCATCATTGCTTTGCACCGTACTGCCATCGCTGAAGGTAACGGTATAGGGCGTTCTGCCACCGTTGATCTGGAAAGAAACGCCACCATCGTTGCCACCGAAACAACTCAGGTCATTAATTTGAATATTGCGAATGGATAATGGAATATTTTGTTCGGGTACGGTGAAGCAGGCTTGCGAGGAGCAATTTCGATTGTCCGTCACTGTCACGCAGTATTCGCCGGGAGAAAGGTTGGTGATGCGCGCCGTCGTTGCGCCATTGTCCCAGTCGATGTCGTAAGGTGCTCTGCCGCCACTTATGGATAGGGAAATTTCACCATTGCTTTGCCCAACAGAAGCTTCCACGACCGAAGAATTAAGCTGAATTGGCGTAAACTCATTCACTTCATATCTATTCGTAACTGTCAATCCCAGTGCATCTGTTACGGTCACTAAATATTCACCTGCCGGCACGTTATTCAAATTTGCAGAAGAAGCGCCGTTGCTCCAGTTGTAAGTATAGTCAGGTTGCCCACCAGTGACAACTATACTTATACTTCCACTTGCTGTTTCTGGACAAGCATTAGTAATTTGTTCTGAGTCAATTTTGAACCGCAAGCCAACATCTTCACAAGCCATCTCTGTACAGCCCGAATCATCGGTCACCGTCACACAGTATTGCCCCTGGTTCGCCAGGTTGCTGATATTTTGCTGCGAGGAAGTGTAACCACTCGGTCCGCTCCAGGCGTAGGTATAATTGCCGCTACCGCCACTGACGGCAATGCTGACGGCACCGTCGTTGCCATTGTCGATATTCGTTGGGGTGATATTTGTAATTTGAATGTCTGAATTTTGTCTTACCATGATAGAACCGGAAGCAACCGTACAACCTCTGCTATCCGTAACGGTCACGGAGTACTGCCCCATCGGCAGGTTGCTCTGGGTGGTCACGTCATCGGTCAATGAGCCGCTCCAATTATACGAGTAAGGCGCCGTACCGCCCGAAGCAGCGATGGTAATAGCGCCGGTATTGGTTGTATTGCAATCTACATTTGTCACGTCGGTCACATTCACCGCGAGGGCTGCGCCGGGCTGTCCTACGGTATAAGTACCGGTAGCGGTTTCGCTCGTTCCGGTGTCCGTAACGGTGACGTTGTAAGTACCGGCGGGTACGTCTGCCAGGTCCTGCGTTGTTCCGCCGTTGCTCCAGTTGTAGGTAAAATTCCCCGAGCCACCTTGCGGGTTAATGTCAATAGCCCCGGAGGCTTCGCCGAAGCAAGCGGCATTGGTAATCGTAGCGGCGGGCAGTGTCAGCGCCGTTTGTCCGATGGTTATAATGCCGTTTTTGGTAGAAAACGGTACTGACTGCTGACTCGGATTTACGACGTCCATTTCCAGCGTGGGCGGAAGGTCAGAGAATTCAATCTCGGTGGTTGTTCCATTCTGGCCAATGACGTTGAAGCATATTTCAAAAATCCGCGTACCGCTTGTCCTGGTAATGCCCGTTAGATTTTGATCGAACCATACGATACTGATCGTGCCGGGCGTCGTTGGCGCGGGACTTGTAGGCGTACCTAATTGCACCAACGCGGGCAGATTGAAATCACTCATAGAAACGAACTGCAGCGCGCCGGGGTCGTAACGAAGCCCCAGCGTAAAGCCCAGCACATTGGTCAGGTTGTCAACCGTCACATCTACACAAACCTGCTCGCCGGATTGGGCCGTTTCGTCGGAGACGTTGATACGCAGGTCGTTGCTACCGCCTTGAATGGTAACCCGTCCATTTGTCGAATTAAAAGGAACGATCATCCCATTCGACCTGCGTACTTCAAAAGGAAGTTGATCGTCAGAGAAACTGACATTCGCCGTGCCTCCTGATGCCAATACATTGAAGCAAACCTGCAAGATGGTAGTGCCATCCGGAACGGTTGCTCCCAAACCGTTTGAGCTATCCCATCCAAATACAATCCTGCCCGGCTGCACAACGCCCTGCCCCGGGATCGTCACCGACTGGCTCGACAGGCCAGGCAATCCTGCGTTGTAGTTGCCTACCGAAGTAAACTGCAGGCGGCTCGGGTCATAAACCAAGTGAAACTGCCACGAAATAATATCGTTAAAACCTTCCACTTTCACATCCATACACACTTCTGTGCCGGATTCAGCCGTGACATTGGGAAGGTATATTCTGAATACATCGGTATTTCCGCTGCCCATAATGGTCACGGTACCATCTGTTGAATTGAAGGGCACAATCGTACCGCTTGATTTACGAACTTCAAAAGGCAACTGGTCATCTGAAAATTGAACATCTGTCGTTCCACCGTTGCCGAGTACATTGAAGCAAACCTGCAATATGGTAGTGCCATCGGGGACTGTTGCTCCTAAACCGTTTGAGCTATCCCATCCAAATACAATCCTGCCCGGCTGCACAACGCCCTGCCCCGGGATCGTCACCGACTGGCTCGACAGGCCAGGCAATCCTGCGTTGTAGTTGCCTACCGAAGTAAACTGCAGGCGGCTCGGGTCATAAACCAGGTGAAATTGCCACGAAATGATGTCGTTAAAACCTTCCACTTTCACATCCATGCACACTTCAGTCCCGGGGTCGGCAGTCTCATCCGTAACAAATATTCTAAATACATCCGTATTGCCACTGCTGCTGTTGGTTGTAATGACGCCATTTCTGGAATTGAAAGAAACGGGCATTCCACCGGCACTTTGTACCGAAAAGGGCGTCTGATCATCTGAAAAACTAACCGTAGAAGTGCCACTTGCTGCCAGAATATCAAAACAGACCTGAAATATCCTTGTGCCGTCGGCTAATGTTACCCCAGCGCCGCCCGTCCTGGACCAATCTACCGCGATGCGCCCCGGCTGCATGCCATTTTCGCCGGGTTCGGTGACATCATTTGCATCCAGATCCGTCAAGTTATAGCTGCCTACCGATGCAAATTGCAAACGCGCAGGATCATACGTCAGATCGTACCGAAAAGACGCAATATCCGTGAAGCCCCGCACCGTCATATCCAGGCATACCTGCGTGTTTTGGTCGCCGCTTGCATCAGAGAGGGACATTCTAAACGGCGTACCGCCGCCGCCGGAGCCATTAATTGTTACCGTACCGGATTGCGGAACGAGAGATCTGCCGGAAAATGTATTATCCAGCACATCAAAAGCAGTGGGTGTCTCAGAAAATCCAACAGTTGTTGAACTGATATTGGAATTTTCAACCGCTGTAAAGCACGCCTCGAAAATCGCTTCTCCATTTGCTCTGGTTACGCCCAGGAAGGTGTTGTCATCCCAAAGTACGGCAATTCTGCCCTGCGGCACATTGCTGTTGGGGCCTGGCACACCGAAGTTGGTGATGGCGGGCGGCGCCGTCATGTTGGGAAGGTTTATATTTTGGATGGATTGAAATTGCAGGGCTGCCGGGTCGAAGCTGATCGAAAAAGTAAAAGCAACCAGATTTTCAAAATTGGTCACCTGGATCGGCACGCATATCTGCTCGCCTGCATTGCCGGATGCATCACCGGCTGTAAATGTTACACTTTGGGCTACACTATTAGTAGCGTACAATAGCATCGCTGCTATTAAACAGGTAAAAATCTTATTCATCGCGCTCGGAATTTGGGACGTTAAAAATTCGTTTATCCTCTTAAAAAAATCAGTTTTTGCATTACGGTGAAATCCGGCGCTACGAGAAATATCTGATATGCACCGGACTCCGGAAACTTATCCTTTGTCAATCGCAAATTTTGTACTCCACTAGAAAAATACTGCTGCTCTTCGTGCACGGTTTGTCCTTTCATATTCTTGATGAGCAGGCGGACCGCCGTCGGCACTTTCAGGTCGAAAGTCATCTGGGTAAAATCGCTAAAGGGATTGGGGTAAAAATCTTTTACCTGGATCTTATCAGGCGCAGTATTGATGATATTTACACTGGTTGAAGTTCCCACTGAAATCAAGCCATCCAGAAAATCAGCCGGCGTTTCTCCTGAAGGCACTGCCACGATACGATCCGCCAGATCGTCCGTGAAGGTAAGCCCGGTTGTGCTGCCGGAATTGCCAATCACGTCAAAAATCACCGAAAAAATAGCCGTGCTATCCGCCAGATCAAACCCTCGCAGGGCAGCATCGTACCAAAGAAAAGATAACATTCCGCGGGAAGTATTATTTCTGCCAAAGAAATTATCAATCTGGGTGTCTTCACCAAATACGAACCCTTCGATGGCTCTGAAATTGAGCACGGTCGAATCCCAGTTCATGGTAAACGAGACTCCAACGATATCATCGAAATTCGTTACTTTAACATAAGCTTTATAGGTAGTGGAAGGTTCTACTACATCGGTAGGAGCAATGATGCTCGGATTAGATTGCGCTTTTGAGAAAAGCGCTACAAATACGAATGCTACACAGGAGAGGATAGCGCTTCCTTTCTTTTTCATGGGATTAATGTATTGTTATAAAACAATTTTGCTGCAAGGTACTAAAAAATTCAACACGCCGCAGCTTACCCGCTAAGTAATTTTCGGGCTTTAACAAAAAAATCGGAGATAAAACACCATAAGTAACCAATTTATATCGTTTTGATTGGTTTGCCTAAAAATAAAAAAGGGTTGGAGCGAATGCTCCAACCCCCGAGACTAAAAATTCTGTCTCTGTCCATTTATTATTCTACAACTACCATCTTCTTCGTAGCTGTGAAACCTTCTGTTTCCAGTGTGTACGTCAGTACACCCATTGGCAGGTCGCTGCTGTTCAGGTTCACCTGGTTGTAACCTTGTGCGTAGTTGCC
>CAZFBU010000127.1:0-12283 GCA_964517175.1 uncultured Saprospiraceae bacterium | reverse complement strand
CTATCACCTATTTCAATCCCTCCACGATTGTACGCACATTCGCGCGCACCATGCCGGTGTAAGTACCTTCCGGCGTGTTGGCTTCGCCCATTGCATCGGAGTACAAATTGCCACCGATTGTAACTTCGTGACCTTTTTGCCGACAGGCTTCAACGATTGCATCAATGTTTTTTTCGGAAACCGACGTCTCTACAAAAACTGCTTTGATGCCTTTTTCAACGATAAAATTTACCAAATCAACCCGATCCCGCAGCCCGAATTCCGACATGGTCGAGATGCCCTGCAAGCCCCGTACTTCCATACCATAGGCTTTACCGAAGTAGTTGAAAGCATCGTGTGCCGTGATGAGTATTCGCTTTTCTGCCGGAAGAGTCGATATTTCTGCCTGTACCCAGGCGTGCAATTCCAGTAGTTTCCGGCGGTAAGCAGCGGCATTGGCTTCGTAGTAATCCCGGTTTTCAGGATCGGCGGCGCTCAGCGTTTGGGCAATGCGGTGGGTTGTTGCAGCCCAGAGTTGCACATCAAACCAAATGTGCGGGTCGTAGTTGCCCGGATATATGGGATCCTGTAGCAGGCGGTTTTCATCAATCGCTTCCGCTACGGGAATCACGGTTTTTGTGGCACTCAATTTTTCAAATATCTCTCCCATCTTTCCCTCCAGGTGTAGTCCGTTGTAAAAAATAATGGCTGCCGATTGCAATCGTCCCAGATCGCCCTGTGTGGCTTTGTACAAATGAGGGTCCACGCCAGGCCCCATCAGCGCAATGACCTGCACGGAGTCCTTGCCGATGTTTTGCACCAGATCGGCGATCATGCCGGTGGTGGCAACGACGTGGAGCTTCAAATCGCTTTGGCTGTTTTGCTGGCTGTTGCAAGCGCCAAGCAACAACGCCAACATTCCGATAAGTGTAATTTTTCTCATGTAGCTGTTACAAATTCAAAGTTTGAAAACCAAACACATTAAGAACAATGTTTTAGTACAATCTAAATAAAATATTTTGCCCGACGTGTTGTTTTATCAAAAAGTAGCGTAAACAGTACGAATGGCGCTGGCACGCTGCGAGCAAATTAAATTTCCGTTTTTTTAATCCAGTGTTTCGAGCAATTGTTGGCTGTGCAAATATTGAAAATAGCGCTGCGATAGCTGAAATTGTTCGTCCAGAATGACAATGACCGGCGGGGCAGATTGCTCATTAGGTTGCCCGAGCAGCAGCGCCAGTTCGTGAAAACCGCGTCGCTGCGTTTCTGCCTGCCGATTGATAAAGCTCTGCCCGTCGAAGCGAATCGTGTCACGGGTTTTGGCATCCAGGCGAACGGCGTAGTAGTTGGCGTTGAGCATTCGCACCACATCGGAATTGGTGAATACCTCCTTCGCCAGCGGTAAGGATGCCACTTATGCTGCCTGTTTAGCTGTATGCCAGCATTTGCAGCCATATGAAAAAGGTTATCCGGATGTTTTTTCATCAGGCGATTAATTTTTAGTCTTACAAATTTAATTTTTAGATTAATCTAAACAAATTTTTATATAAATTGTTTTTTGTGACCTGTAAAAAACATTCTTGTTTGTGAGAATCGGAAGCCGGAAGTTGAGCGTAGCGGAACCCTGTACCGTAAGTCGGGATCGGAAATGGGGATTAATTTTTGAAGCGCTTATGAACACGCTATTATCAGTTGAAATTGGTATAAAACAAAAAAGCCTCATCTTCATCAGACGAGGCGATCTTTTTTCCCTTCAATACAATTTGGCGGTCTTTCAGAAATGCTAAAGTTTTGTTATTTCTTTTGAATTGATGTTTATACACTTGACGGAAATGTAAGAAACGCTTTATATTGCCGCCTTTAGTTTACTAATGCACATTTTGCCTATGCTTGCTGCCGACTTAAGGTCGGCAGGGCATAGGTTTTTTTTTTGCTTATTGTTGGTTTACGATTAGGCAGTTGCTGCTGCTGTTTGCGTCGTTTTGGAGATGGACAAGGAATAAATTACCAAGCCAAAGCCAATCTTGTTAACAGCGTCACCAATGTTGTAGATGATATCCAGCGCTTCGATGCTCAATGCACCGCGCAGCAGACCATCTGTTTCGATTGCCATGTAGCCAATTGGGTAAATTGCCCAACCAACCAATACGAACCAAGCCAATGTGCTGAAGGCTTTCTGCAAAGTCGGATCGTTGGAGTTCTGCGACAACTTCTTCGCAGGGCCAATCCATACTTCGTACAATACGCCCACATAACCCAGGGTAGAGATAGCGCCCCAAACCGCACTGCTTTCGCGGAATACCGTCTCACCGAGGTAACCCGTTACCAGCATAAACAGCGAGTAGAAGATCAATCGCCACATGAGTCCCTGCGTAGCGCCAAATGCCTTCAGGATCAGGTAGAATTCCACGCACATCAGCGGTACCGTCAGCGTCCAGTCGATGTAACGGAATTCCGTTGGCGAAACGCCATTTTCTGCCCAAAAGCTTCTCATGTAGAAGTAGTGCACCGCCGCGATACCGGTGATCAAACCGGATACCAGCATAGAATCTTTCCACTTGCCTTCTACGCGAGTCATCTGTACGAAGAAGAAAACGGTGGCGGCAAGCATTGCCATCGAGCCGATGAAGAACGTAAAGCCTACGTAGTCACCGGATTGCAATGTTGCCAAGAACAATGTTTGAGTGTTTACTAATGCATCCATGATGTATTAATTTGTTAAATAATTGATTAAGAATGAAGTAGTAACAGTAATTGTAAAAATAGGTTTACAAATTTTTAATAATTTTTGATCGTTTCAACAGAGGAATAACTTAAACGTCATCCCCGACAAATTGTTGAGGAATTTCGCTTGTTTCCCACTCACTGTACAGCAACTCAATCAGAATCATGTGCGGAAGCGTCACTACCGAAATAAAAATGAACAGCAACCCGATATTTGTCTGAAAACCCAGTTGGCGCTGCAGAAAATACAACAACACCAAACTGCCCACCGCCACTGCACTGAGCGGCAATGCCTGACGCACATAGTTTTTCCAATTATAATGCGGCGCTTCCCGGCGAAAAAATTGTACCTGATCTGCCATTGAGCTAATGGAATGCCAGAAAACAAAGTAAACTACAAAACTCAACAATAAAGGCGCAAAGAAAAATAAAACGCTCATTATCCATAAATTGAGTAATTCTCCTCGCAAATGTGCGCGATCAATTCGGCGCTGTACACGCAGATAGACGATGAGCCAGCCATTACTCAGCAACAAAAGCAGACAAAGCGCCTGACGCCAGCCAGCGCTCAGCATCATCGGTTGGCTGCGCGTTATACTCGCTATAATGCTCGCCGCATCCTCGAAATTCCAGATGATGGGAATGAGCAGTACAAAACTACCCCAGAGCAGATACGTTATACTTGCTTCCACTTTGCTCGGAAATTGCACGTAATTCCAGTTGGACTGACCGAAGTGATAAACAGACAAGAGCAGGAAAATAGCCAGTGCAACCGCAGGCATCAGCCACCAGATTATACTGTACGCGGCCATTAGCAACAGATAGTGGAGGTAAAATTGCTCAATTCCCCGGCTACCCAGAAAGGTGCTGCGCAATTGCAGAAAGATGAGATGATCAGTAGCACCATGTGGAATGCCAATCAGCACAATCAGCGCCGCTGCGATCACCATTTCGGTATTCGCCAGCACCTGCGGAAACAGAAGCGCGAACAAGACGAAGAAAATTGCCACGCCGCGTGCCGCGTAATACAATATGGGATAACGCTTCGTCATACGATTTTTTTTGCGGTTTGTAACCTTGGCTTCGGGCTGAATTTTGTGCTGCGTTCCATCAGATAAACCCGCACAATAGCCCGCAGAAAGGGCATAAAGGGCAACCGCGCAAAGATGTTTGCTTCCTGCCAGATGTTGGTGCGTTCGTCCAGAAATGTCAATATCGTATTCATCGTATTTCTTTGGAACAAGGCGGAGAAAACAGCCGCTGCGTTGCCGCCCTCATGCTGTAAAATGCTCAATAACAATCTATCGTAAAACCTGAATCGTCTTTTTGTTTTTGGAAATACCGGCTCGCCGGTTTGTTCCAGCCCCCGCACGATACTGCGCGCCTGCTGCTGAATGCGCAGAAAAGCATAACCGGTCGTCGGTTTCACAGCGCCGCCGGGTGTGCCGATGGGAACCACCTTGCTCGTACCGTTCCATCTCAGGGACAAATCGGTCATCGGAATGGCCCCTTTTTCCGTCTCTAGGATGCGATATTCCTGAATATTCAAATGGTTGTGCAAGTAATTTTTCAACGCCTGATCGTAAACACTTTCCGGCTCGATTTCGGAGGAGAAAACCGTATATTCAACCAGTGCGGCACGCTCGGAAAATGGCAATACATAAAGGAAACGCGCATTGCCCTGCTGAGGCGTCCGGAAGTCCATGAGTGTTGCCTGCTCCGGATTGAATACCGGCGTATCCGTTTCAATAAACCAACCTTTGAAATGCTGTAATAGGAATTGATGACTGCCGGACTGCCGCTGCCAGTCGCGCCAGTTGAAGCAGCTATCGAAAACCTGCTTTGCACGATACATTTTACCATCAACAATAGCGTAAGCCCCGCTTTCGTCCTCGCCGGTTCGGTTAATGTTACCCTGCAGCCAATGAAAATTGGAAAATTGCCGGATGGCTGATTTGGTGAAGCGATAGAAATCAGCGCTGCGAATCATTTGATATTGCTGCGGCAGACTTGCCTGAATCGTGCCTTGCGCATTTTTGAAGGAGAGTTCCTGCCAATTATTTGCTACAATTTGATCAAATGCAGTGGACTGTTCTGTCCAGAAACACCAAGTGCGATCGTTCCTGACCTTTTCGTCCCGATCAACGATGAGTACTTTCGCATTGCGCAAGTTACTTCGGCTCAAATAATAAGCCAGACTCAGACCTGCACATCCGCCACCAGCGATGATGTAGTCGTAGCTCTCCATTTTGTTTACTAATGCACGTTAGAAAATCGAAAATTGCGGACTAGCCGCTTTGTATCTTCTATTTTCAATTTGGTTTAATGTTAGACAAAAGAAAAGTGGATTTGTTTAAAAAAATCAGAAATATATTCGGGGAGGATGAAAAAAACCAACCGATTTTTGGTTTATCCGGAAAATTCAATTTTCACCGACGGCTACGAAATGCCGATTTTTGATCGTTCTACGATTTTTGGCAATATCTTCGGCGCTTTAAAACGCTGACCGTAGCGTTGCTCGTAAATTTTACATTTTTGCAAAAAAGCGTCCAAGCCATAAGCATTGACATACTGAATAACGCCTCCGGTTGATGCCGGAAATCCCCAGCCATAGATGCTGCCCAAATTAGCCGCAGCAATAGAAAAAATCACCTTTTCCTGCATACACCAAACCGCCTCAATTACCTGCGCAAACAAAAAGCGCTCGGCTAATTCGGTGTAATCGTACTGGAGTTGGTTTGTAGGGAAGTGCTCCGTCAGATCGCCCCACAACTGGCGTGCGCCGCCTTCGCCATATTCATAAAAACCGGCTTTTTTCGCCCGTCCGGGGCGGTGGAGTTCCTCCAGCATGGTTGTCAGCACGTGCACTGCCGGATGTTGTATGTATTTTGAGCCGTAGTGCTCGGCGGCTTGTTGTTCGTATTTGAGTACCAGGTCGAGCCCCATCGCATCCGCCAGTGAGAGGGCAGGGTAGGGCATACCGATTTGTCGGCTGATATTTTCGATCAGCGCCGGAGGGTATCCTTCCTGTAGCATGGTGATGCCTTCCTTGATAAAAGTATTCTGCACCCGTGCCGCGTAGAAGCCCCAGTCATCCTTGACGATGATGGGCGTTTTGCGAACGGCACGTACAAAGTCGAACGCCCGCGCGATGGTTTCGTCCGAGGTTTCGGCTCCCTTTACGATTTCTACCAACGGGATGACTTCTGCCGGATGGAAAAAATGCAAACCGATGTAATTCTCCGGGCGCGTAGAGGTTGCCGCCAGCTTTGTGATGGGAATGGAGACCGTATTGCTGCCAAAAATGGTGTATTCATCCATATAGGCTTCGGCTTCCTTTGTCACTTTTTGCTTCACATTCTGGTTTTCAAAAACGGCTTCGATGACCAGGTCGCAGTCGGCAAAATCCTTTGGCGTTTCTGTGGTGCGAATGCGTTGCAGAGTTGTTGCTTTTTCGGCTTCGGATAGCACGCCCTGCCGCACCAGCATATCCAGGCGATCACCAACGATCTCCCGTCCGCGTTCGGCAATGGACTTCGATACGTCCTTCAGCACTACTTCCAGCCCGTTCATTGCGCAGGATAGCACAATGCCGGAACCCATTTGCCCGGCACCGATGACGCCCACTTTCTTGGGGCGAAACTTACCGAAACCCTTCGGGCGGTTTTTGCCTTCCTCGATGAAATGGTAATCAAACCAAAAAGCTTTGATCATATTTTTCGTTTCCCGACTGCGCACAAGTTCCGTGTAATAGCGGCTCTCCATTCGGCAGGCGGTGTCAAAATCTACTTTGGAGCCCTCATGTAGTACGTTGAGAATGGCACGCGGTGCCGGATAATTGCGTTGCTCTGCCAGATGGGCTGCCATTTGCACCAGGCGTCGCGCCATGCGTGGATGTTTTGCCGTGCCGCCTGGTATTTCGCACTCTGACTGGTCCCAGGAGCGTCGCCCTTCCTTGTTTTCCAGCAGCCAGATTTTGGCTTTGTCGAGCATTTCGCGACGGTTTCTCGCCAGATCATCAACGATACCTGCCGCCAGCGCTTCCCCGGGGGCGTAGCGTTTGCCGTTGGTCAGAACATGGAATGCTTTTTCGATGCCCAGCAGCCACATCAATCGCACGATGCCGCCTGCCCCGGGAATCAAGCCCATTTGTATTTCCGGCAAGCCGACCTGTACTTTTGGCGAATCTATCAAAATACGCCGATGACAAGCCAACGCCAATTCAAATCCTGCGCCCAGTGCCGTGCCGTTGATCGCGGCTACGACCGGCACGCCCGGACTTTCGAGCTCGCGCAGGAATTGCTTCAGCTTTTCAGTAAAATCAAAGATTTCCCGGGGATCATCTGCCTGATAAAGATACTCCAGGTCGCCACCGGAGAGGAAGGTTTTTTTGCCGGAAGTGAGAATAACGCCGCGGAGTTTACCTTTTGCTTTTTCTTCCTTCAAATGCTGAAGCACGGGCAGGAACTGCTCGCCGATCTCGTGATTGATGACATTGCGGGAGCGCCCCTGCATGTCCAGCGTCAGGGTGACGATATTGGCGGTATCTTTTTGGTACTTTATCATAGTCGTTGAGGCAGTTAAGAGGGTTTAGAAGGTTTAGTTTTGAGGTTATTCTAAATCTTCTCAACTTTTACAAACTTTCTAAACGTTTCTCAAAGGTAGGGAAAGCGGAAGTAAAACCCGCCATTTGCATTATCAACCTTTCCGCAGAAGGCGGATAAATCAACTTTTCTACCCTTCAACTCAAAGTTGAAACTGATGCCGCAATCCGACAAAAACGCCGGCGGTGAGGTAGTTTTGGTCAACCATAAAATCCTCGCGGGTGAAGGAACGCGGATACATTTTGACGTGTGGTTCCACCAATAGCTGCAGGCGCGGACTTATTTTGTATTGCACGCCCAGGCTGCCGTACCAGCCGATGCCCAGTCCTTCGCGGAAAGCAGGATAAGTCGTTTCTGCGCCGGTGTCATTGGAAAAGCCAACCGGCCGGTTGCTTTCCGGGGAAAGGAATTCGCCTTCCGGCTTGAAATATACATTGACGTAGGCACCGCCGTTGAGCGTGAGGGTGATGTTCTTGAATTGGGTCTCGTAGCCGACGAGCACCGGAATGTCGAGTGTGCGGTAGCGATTATTGGCAAATACCCGACGACTATTGGATTCGATCGTGGTATCGGTGCCGATGATTTCGCCGTTTTGGCCGTAAATATTGGTGATAATAGTGCGCACCTCGTTTTCGATGGTGTGTTGGAAACGCTCGTTGATTTCGGAATAATTGACGCCGGTTCTAAGCGCCAGGCCGCCCTGCGTCACAACCGACAGGCGCAGCGCAGCGCTGTACATGAACCGGGGCACTTCGGTTTGCTCCCGCGTATTGGCGTAAGCCGCAAAGTCCTGGCCTCGGGGGCTTAGGCGTCGCTCAGCAAAACCCGGCGCGGCTATAGCGTCGAAGTAGAATTTGAATGGCTTGCCAGCAAAATCAGCACAACCCGAAGCCTGCATGGGTTCTGGTGCCTGCAGCGATTCTACCTCCCGAATGGTTCGGGGTAGGGCTGTTAGCGACAAATTGGCAGTAGCAATTCCGGATTTGGGTTGCAATGCTTTTCGGTCGGCAACCGCCGCAAGCGGGGCTGTTTCGTCCGCAATCGATTCGGTGTTTTGTTGCAATGAGGCAGTTGGCGCTACCACTATCTCGCGATCAGTTTTTGCATTCTGTTGTATTGCTTCCGGTTTTTTTTCGTTTGGCCATTTTTCATGATCGCCTTCCGCTGTTTCCATGCTCGCTATGGGTGCTTCCGTTTCCCAGACGGGGAAGCTGCTCAGCGGAGGCTTATAGGTTGCGTGGCTGTACCAGGATAGCCCGGCGGCAAACAAGCCGATGATGAGTAAAGCTGCCAGCAGGGCGCGTTGTTGTTTAAGCTGACGAATTTTCTGTTGGGCATTGCGATGCTGCTCGATACCTTCCCACAGGTGCATAGGCGTATCGGAAGCGTGGTCTTTCAGCTTCTTGCGAAAAGCGTCGTCAATGGGATGTTGTCGTCGGCTCATACCGCAATTTTTTGCATTTTCAGGATTTGTTCTTGTAAAATTCTTCGGGCTTTCAGCAGTTGGGTGCGCGAAGTACTCTCCTCGATGCCCAGCATATCGGCGATCTCCCGATGGCTGTAGCCCTCAATGGCGTAGAGGTTGAATACCACGCGGTAGCCATCGGGCAAACCGGCTATGAGGTTGAGCAATTCTTCTTCGTGCAGATCATCGTAAACGGACGGCTCTAAAGTCGCATCATAACCTTCATCAATGCCGATATATTCATCTTTAAAACTTTTTTGCTGATATTTCTTCAACGCTGTGTTGACAACAATGCGGCGCACCCAACCCTCAAAAGAGCCTTTATACTGGTACTGGTTGATATTGTTGAAAATGCGGATGAAGGCATCCTGCAGCATATCTTCGGCTTCCATGCGGTGGCGGGCAAAGCGAAGGCAAACCGTGAGCATCTTTCCTGCATAGCGCTGAAAGATTTCCTCCTGGCACTGGCGATTTTCGCTCAGGCAACCCTGGATGAGGTCCAATTCACTCACGAGTATTGCGTTTATCCGTAAAACAAAACTCCAATTCGCTGTTATAAATTGTCTTTTAACGATTTTAATTATCAGGGAATGCTGCCATACTCCACGCTGCGATCCCGATTCGACGTTTACTTCACAATTTACACTTTTTCTGCGAATTTCGTGTGAAATTTACCGGATTGCCCTATCTTTTCCGATACAAATACCAAATGCAAGATGATGACACCCGGAGAAAAAGCAACACGCGTGGTTGACCAAATGTTCGAGCACGATTATTTCA
Source organism: uncultured Saprospiraceae bacterium (assembly GCA_964517175.1). Lineage (GTDB taxonomy): Bacteria > Bacteroidota > Bacteroidia > Chitinophagales > Saprospiraceae > JADJNW01. Next base: position 2,731 of record CAZFBU010000127.1, on the reverse strand, counting down.
GCCAGTGGCTGGGCATCGAACGCGTGGAAGACGGCGCCGGGCGGAGTGTGCTGCGGCTGATCATCCGCCGGGATATGCTCAACGGCTTCGGCATTGCGCACGGAGGCGTTACGTATGCGCTGGCGGACAGCGCCCTGGCTTTTGCGTCCAATTCGCACGGCCGCAAAGCAGTTTCGATAGAAACGAGCATTTCTCACCTCGAACCTCTGCGCGAAGGCAATGTTATTACCGCTTACGCCGAGGAGGAACATCTGGGAAACAAGATAGCTATCTACCGGATTTTGGTAAAAGACCAGGACGACCAAACCGTGGCACTATTTAAAGGAACGGTGTATCGAACCAGCAAAAACTGGGACGGAGTATGACGTCAATTTGTGTTACGGCAGACATTTTTTTGAAAAAAGTGCCATTCCTGCCAACTTTTTTGCAAAAATAGTGGTCAAATAGATGTAACTTTTTGCGAAATCTGCGTATAAACAATAAAACGTTGTTCTGAAAGCAGCGGAATTAGCAAATAATTAACGAGCGGTCTAAATTTTTTTGCAATAAAGTTTGTCAAATCAGTGTTAAAAATAAAGAGGTTCATTTTGAACGTCGGCTTAAGTTTCATAAACTAGTGAGTGTAAAGTAACAGCCTTCTCATTTTTTGAGAGGGCTGTCTTTGTCTAAAATGTCTTCGCCCGGATGTTATTCATTTCTACTTTGTATTAACTTCACGGAGTAAGAAAAAACAAAATACATGATGCACGAAACTGTTGCCGATCACATGCACCGGCTCGATTTGGCGGCAATGCCCAAAGGTAAGATCAGCGAGCAATGGCTGCACATCATCAACAATGGCATCGGCGAGCCCATTCGCATTCCCATTCTGGTAGCAAAGGGCGCGTTCGACGGGCCGGTGCTGGGGCTTACCGCCGCTATTCATGGCAATGAACTCAATGGCATTCCGGTGATCCAGCGTTTGTTTCGCGAGTTGGACGTAACGCGCCTGCACGGTACGGTAGTAGGCGTTTTGGTGGCAAATGTGCCCGGCTTGCTGCTGGGGCAGCGGAAATTCAACGACGGCACGGATCTCAATCGCATTGCGCCGGGCAGACCCAATGGCAACGTCAGCGAGTTGTACATTCATCGCATAGTGGAGCGCATTCTCACGCAGTTCAATTATTTGATCGACCTGCATACGGCAAGTTTTGGACGCATCAACTCCTGGTATATCCGCGCCAATATGAATAAGGAAATTACCTCGCGTATGGCGCGTTTGCAAAACCCCGATATTATTCTACACAATCCGGCGGGCGACGGCACCTTCCGGGGTGCTGCCAGCAGCCTGGACATCCGGGCGATTACGCTTGAACTACGCGATCCGCACATTTTTCAGTTTGATATCATCGGAGATGCACTGATCGGCATTCGCAATGTGCTCTACGATTTTGGTATGCTGGAAGGGCAGATCACCTGCCGTATATCTCACACCACGCTCTGCGATCGTTCTTACTGGATTTACACCGATGAAGGTGGTATTCTGGAGGTGTTGCCCAACATTGGTGATTATGTCGAAGCGGGGCAGGTTATTGCCAAAGTGCGCACGATCTTTGGGCGAACAACCCGCGAATATCAGGCACCGGAAGATGGCATCGTCATTGGCAGGAGCGTCAACCCCGTCAATCAGACCGGTAGCCGGATTCTGCACCTGGGGATTAATCCGCAGCAAATTCCGTGCGTTTAGAACAAGCGCGCGGGCTGTGCCGACTATTACCTGCATTTTTGGCAGGCAAAAAAATATTGAATACAACTTGTGAAAAAATGCGCCCGGATTGACGGCTGCTTCCGCTATCATTGCCATTATCATCTTAAAATGAGTAATGATATGAAGTCAACTTATCTTTTCGGTTTTCTTGCCATTTGCCTCTTTTGGGGCTGCGGTGGTAATCAGAGCAATAATAATCCCGAAGTTACCATTACCAATCCGATTGCGCAGGCGCGTACCGATGCCTTCGTTGTTTTGGAGGCAAGCAAACTGCGTATGGCTCACCCCGATCTGGATTTAAATAAAATGGCGTTGTTTCAGGAAGATGTGCCGCTGGCTTTTCAAGCGAAGGATCTGGATACAGATGGCACAATCGACGAAATTGTATTCGTGGCGGATTTAGCGCCCAATGCGTAGCCAATGAAATTGACAAAAATCCTTTTCTGGTTTTTGAATTGCATAACTTCGATCTCTTCAAAGCCCTGGAAGGCGCTGGTTACACGGCTGCCGGTCAGCGGGAAATTTACATTCCGGAAGGCGCATCCCTTTGGGAAGCCTGCAATTTTACAAAACCAGAGATACCGGAAGACTGGGAAACCATTTTTCAACAACGGGACTTCTCCAGAATCCCTGATTGTAGCGACGGTTTACTCACTTTGCTGGGCGATCAGCACCTTACTTCCGAGAAATTTCTTGAGCTCGTCCAACAATTTTCCGGCATCGTCAAATGGCGCGACCAGTAAGTTTACTTCGATAAAAAGGAGATCAAAAACCTGATTGACAAGCTGGAAAATCCACCCGAACTAAGCGCCAATCAATTGCTGCAAGCAGCATTGACCGAAAAATACCAGGGTGCGAAATTAAAGCTCGATGCCAACACCCGCCGCCTGATTGAAGAACTGCTGCACGGCGAGCCGATGGAAGTGCCCAAAAACCTGCAAGTCCAACTTCGCCCTTACCATGAGAAATTTTATTCCAAATTTC
>CAZFBU010000126.1:2764-12319 GCA_964517175.1 uncultured Saprospiraceae bacterium | reverse complement strand
GTATTAAATATGTCAATTCTAACGCCAAATTAGGGTATTTTTGTTTTAAAATTGATAATTTTAGCGTTGTAGGAGGGTGTTTCAGCGTAAAACGTGGCATTTTTAATAAAAAACAGGCTACCCTATACGAATAGCCTGCCTCTGTTCGCCGGATAAATCCAGCGCTACTAGTTCTTCGGACGCTTCCAGCGCACAGGAGGCGCGGGTTCGGGTTTCAGTTCAATGGCTTGGGTTTTCATAAGTTTGAGCGCTTCCTGCACGGCACGCTCCAGTTGCGGATCGCCGCCTTTGCTCACCGGTGCCGGGTTTTGGTGCACCTCAATATCCGGCGCAATGCCTTCACCTTCTACCGCCCATTCGCCATTGATGTCGTAAAAACCGCCGCGCGGCGCAACCATACGACCGCGATCAACAAAAGGCGGCGTATCCCAGGTGCCGACCAGACCGCCCCAGGTGCGTGTGCCGACCAGCGGACCGATTTCCATCTTGCGGAAGAGGTACGGCAGCAAATCCCCGCCGGAACCGGCGCGTTCGTTGATGATCATCACTTTCGGTCCCCATATACCTGCCATCGGCGTGGTAAACGGGCGGTGGTCGCTGGCATTGCTGTTGAAATAACCATGCAGTTCGCGCGCCATGATGTCCACCATGTAGTCGGCAGCGGAGCCCCCGCCATTGTTGCGCTCATCGATGACGGCGCCTTTCTTGTCCTGCTGGGCAAAGTAGTAGCGATTGAAGTACGCGTAGCCCGCACCGCTGGTGTTGGGCACATAAACATACGCCAATTGCCCGTTCGACATTTCATCGACCATGCGGCGGTTGCCTTCCACCCAGTCCGCCATTCTCAATCCGTTTTCGTTGGCTACCGGCACCACGACCAGTTTGCGTGCGCCTTTCATTTCAGGAACGCTATTCACTTTGATACGCACCTGCTTGTTGGCAGTCGCTTCGAATAAGCTGTACGGATTCATAGACGCGGTGAGCGCTTTGCCGTTGACTTCGAGCAGAAAGTCGCCTTCCTGCACATTCATACCCGGACCGGAGAGCGGCGCCCGGAGATTGGGGTTCCAGCTTTCGCCGGTGTAGATTTTAGCAATGCGGTAGTAGCCATTCGCTATTTCGAGGTCTGCGCCAAGCAAGCCGACTGAAATTCTTTCCACATCCGGGAAGTCGCCGCCGCTCACGTAGGAATGCCCGATGGCTACTTCGCCGCTCATGATGTCCACCACGTAGTTCAGGTCAGTGCGATGGCGCACGTGCTTGATCCAGGGGCTGTACCATTTGTACACATCGTCCCAGGGCGCGCCGTGCACGTTGTTCACGTAGAGGAAATCGCGCATATAGCGCCAGCCTTCGCGGAAAATTTGTTCCCACTCGGCAGGCGGATCGACCTTCATGCGGAGATTGAGGGTGAGTTTGCCATCGCCGGGCTTAGGCGCGCTGTTGCCGGTAGCAACGATGCCCCAGTTGCCACCATTGCGGTAAAGCAGGTTTTTGCGGTCGTGGGAAACGTTCATCGAATTGATACCCTTGAGAAACTCAATGGATTTGCGATCTTTCAGGCTGTAGCGATGTAAAGTCAAGCCCGATTCATTTGGTACATTTTCGGCGTAGAAAATATGCCCTTCGCCACCGGCTTCCAAGCCAACGTAGTTGCGCAAGGGCACATCCAGGGCAACGGTGCGCTGCGCCAGCCCATCGAGGTCGATGGTGACGGTTTTGGCGTCGTTTTTGTCCTTTTTATCTTCCTTTTCGTTGTCTTCCTTTTTATCTTCCTCGTCATCGCTCTTCGGCGCGAGGGGATTCGGCGTATCTTTGGCTAATACCATCATGTACAAGCCATAATTCGTGGACATATCGTAAGAACTCATGTCCAACCAGCCGGTATTCAAACCATAATCAGTACTCGCCAGGAAGTAGAGGTACTTACCGCTCTCATCCCATACGGGCGAATGTGCATCCGCCATGCCATCGGTGAGCTGATGGGTTTCGCCGGTTTCGACATTGTGTACTACGATTGCCTTGAATTGCGTTTCCAGAAGCTTTGAGTAAGCAATCCACTTGCTGTCGGGCGACCAGACCGGATTCAGCGTGCGATTCGGGTGCGCGTAGCGGTCGGTGTCGATTTTTTTCATTTCACCCGATTCGATATTCATATTCCACAAGTTGTAATCGGTATCGGTAAAGGCAAGGTATTTGCCATCCGGCGACCAGGCGGGTTTAAAAAAGAAAGTAGGGTTGGAAATCCTGAGCGATTTTTGATTTGCACCGTACTGATCGGCAATAACGAGTTGGTATTCGCCACTGGCATCCGAGAACCAGGCAATTTGCTGCCCGTCGGGCGACCAGATCGGGTAACGGTCGGCTACGCCGGGGCTTTCGGTAAGGTTGCGCCAGTCGCCATTTTCTTTTGGTGCGGTAAAAATATCGCCGCGATACTCGAAGATAGCGCGCTTGCCCGTCGGCGAAAGCGATGCGTTGGTCAATTGCGCGGAAGGCACATCTTCCCAGCGCGGGCGCGCCCAGTTGAAGTCGCCGCGCACGTTGATGACGAGCTGCTTCGCCTTGCCCGTCTTAGGATCGAGGGAATGCAGGTAGCCACCTTGTTCATATACGATGCGATCGGCGCAGGCGTCCAGGCTTTTTACATCAAAATCTTTGTGAAAAGTGACTTGCTTGATCGCATCATTTTTTGGATTGAAAGACCAGATGTTCATCGCGTAATCGCGCTCGGACATGAAATAAACCAAACCATCGTGCCAGACCGGATCGAGGTGACGCTCTTGGGTAGGCTGAGGCGTACGCTTGATATCGAGGGTTTTTAAGTCCACAATCCAGATCGGCATGGCTTGCCCGCCGCGGTAGTTGCGCCATTCGGGGTCCCAGAAAGTGATGGGGGTGTACGCCACGTACCTTCCGTCGCCGGAAATCTCACCGTAGGCAGCCTGGGGCACGGGTAGCGCTTTCGGCAAGCCTCCGTTCAAGCCGATGGTGTAGAATTTCACAATCTTGGTGGGTACACCTTCGCGCCCCGAGCGGAAAAGCACTTCCTTGCCGTCGGGCGTCCAGCCCTGCACGACATCCGCGCCGGGGTGCCAGGTGAGACGTTTAGGCTCGCCGCCCGCCGTGGGCATAACGAAGACGTCCGTATTGCCGTCGTATTCGCCGGTGAAGGCGATCATCTTGCCATCGGGCGAAAAATGCGGGTTGGATTCGGTGCCTTCGAAGCTGGTCATGCGTTTGGCATCGCCGCCGTCGCGATTGACCAGCCAAATGTCATCGGCATAGACGAATGCAATGTGCTGATCGCTGATTGTCGGTTCACGCAGGAGTTGCGTGCCTTGTGCCGTTGCCAGATTTGCGATAAGCAAAGCTGCCAGCAGCAGTAAGAGGTTAGGTTTCATACTATTGACGTATTTTTTTGAAACAATCGGAATTAATACGCAGGTAAGTTAGGGAAAAGTGGCAGGAATACCCAAAGGGAAGGGGGAGTAGTCGACTAACGTTTACTTTTGGAAGATTTATTTAAACATACTCAAATCCAGCTCAAACCCCGGCAGCACATTTTCGCCGGAGAGCGGTTCGTTGAAGGTTTTGCGGTGGGTCACGCTGCCATCGGCGCGGTAGATGAAGACTTGTTCCTTTTTACGGTCAATCAGCCAGCCGAGCAGGACGCCATTGGCAATGTATTCGAGCATCTTGGTTTTCACCTTTTTCAAGCTGTCGGAAGGAGAGAGGATTTCGATGATAAAATCGGGGCAGACCGGCGGAAACCGTTCCAATTGCTCGTCCGTCAGCCCTTCCAATCGTTCGTTGGAAATCCAGGACGCATCTGGTGCGCGCATGGCGCCATTGGGGAGATAGAAACCTGTACTGGAGTCGCCGACCACGCCAAGGTCGCGCTCTTCATTCCAGTTGTCTAGTCTAGCGACAACTCTGGCGTTAAACCTGCCAGTTTTAAATCCTGATGGGGACATAACGATGATTTTGCCGTCTGGGTCTCGTTCAAATTTCAGGTCGCGGTTCAATTGACAAAACCGGAAAAAGTCATCGTCGCTCATGTCGAACGGCAGCTCGATGGTGGTCGTCGCATCATTGATTTTCCAGTTTACAATTGCGGTCATTGCCTTGTATTTTCAGTAAAGATAAATCTTATTCCGAAAACAATCAATGCCTGGGCTCTGTTCCAACGTTAAAGATTGAACATCAAATTATGGCGGATATCTGGAATTATTTGAAGGGCTTGTTTAACAAATCCGAGGAAAGCTCGCCGACGCAGCCGTACATCCACGAGATGATTGAGCGGAGCGAGGCGGAGCGCGAGGATTATGCGCGGTGGAAAGAGACGCTGGTGTGCCGTCGCCTGATCGACTGGCTGAGCGATCAGTATGCCATTTTCAAGGTATTGCCGGATGACGTGGATGAAGCCATGGATTTTCTGCACACGCCTTCGTCGAAGGGCTTTGTCATTCATTTTCACAAGACGCGCTACAGCCGTCGCGATGTGACCTTCCTGCTCGATTACCTGAAGGAACGCGTGCTGGCGCTGGATTACAAAACGCAAATTTCCGATACGCGCACCTACAATCGGGAGAATTGGGTAGAAACGATTGAGCGGCATTACCTGAAGCCCAAGCCCGACTTCATGCGCGAAGGCAAATTCAACCAGAAATACGGCAATGTCACCATTGATATGAGCCTGCGCAATGACCAGCCGTTCCGGCTCAAGCTTCAGGCGACCATCTACAAGGATCACATGTTCAAGGAAGCGAATGCCTTTCAGGATTTGATGCAGGCGATATTGCTGTAAAAATGTTATTTGTTATTTGGGTGCTTGCACTTATGTTTACAGACATGATAAATGTTCAATGCTCGCCCCATGTTTTCTCTCCTGCCAAAATCTCCACTGATAGTTTATTCTGCGACGGCGGCAGCGGGCAAGTCGCGAATGCGGTAAATGCACACGGCGGATTGTAGGCTTTATTAAAATCGAGGATAGTCTTGCCGTTTTCGTCGGGCTTTGTTGCGTAGAGGAAGCGTCCCGCGCCGTAGGTTTCTACGCCATTGGTGGCATCGCCGAAGATGACAAAGAGCCGGTCGCCCTCAGTTACCGGATCGAGGCGGTAGGTTTCGCCATTTATTTCAAAAACTAAGGTACCGGGAGATTGGCGCGGTCCGGTTTGTCCGAGCACGTTGGTAATGTCCACGGTTTTGCCCTCAGCCGGTTCGAGCGTCGCTTCGACGCGCCATTTATCATCGACCGGGAAACGCTCAATGCCGGTAAAATGTAGCACCGCTTTGGCTTCCAGGTCGCGCAGGCGCACGCCGATTTTGTCCTGCCGCTTGATGATGAACCAGCGCAGCGAGCCATGCTGCAGCATCACGGGCGGATTGGTGGAGGCAGGGTCGAAAATGGTCATAAATGCAACGCGCTTGTTCTCGCCCTCGTAAATTTTCGCCCGCTCATTCGCCTCAATACGCACGCGCCCGTTTTCCAGGAACAAACTGCCCAGTTTTGCATCGCCCTTCGGGAAAATGATGTCATTGGTTTTTGCGGAGCCAAAGGTGTTTTCGCCTTCCTGGAGCCAGTGCAGCCCGACGACGTTCAGCCAGCCGCTTTCGCCAGTGAGCGTTTCGATGCGTTTGGCGTGCCAGCCGTCGATTTCGGCAATGTATTTGGGATCGGTTAAGTAATTGGCATTCAGCAAGAAAGAAGCAAATAGGATCAGCGTAAGGGCATTTTTCATTGTAAAAGGGTTTTAATTATTGTCGCAAGTCAAAGATAAAGAATTGTCGGTTAAATACCTGAGGTTTAACTTTTTACAAAACAGCATAGGTTGGATTTTTCATGTAAGCAAAAGGGATCGAAAAGCAGAAAATCTACTCCGGCTCCGGCGTATGGGCGTTGATCGTATTCCAGAGCAAATCCCGCAGTTGATCGAGGTTTTGCTGGGCGACCGCCGAGATGAATATGTGCGGAATCTCCTGGGGAATTTCCGGTTCCAGCATTGCTTTGAGTTCTTCGTCGATCAGATCAGCCTTGGTGATGGCCAGCACGCGGGGTTTGTCGAGTAGTTCGGGGTTGTACATTGCCAGTTCATTGAGCAATATGTCGTACTCTTTCTGAATGCTGTCCACGTCGCACGGAATCATAAATAAAAGGGTGGAGTTGCGTTCAATATGCCGCAGGAAGCGATGCCCCAGGCCCTTGCCCAGGTGCGCATTTTCGATAATGCCGGGTATATCGGCGATGATAAAAGAGCGCGTATCGCGGTATTGTACGATGCCCAGGTTGGGCGTCAGCGTCGTAAATGGATAAGAAGCGATTTCCGGCTTTGCGGCAGTCATCACCGAGAGCAGGGTGGACTTTCCGGCATTCGGAAAGCCAACCAGACCGACGTCCGCCAGTACCTTCAGTTCCAATATTTTCCATTCTTCCTTGCCTTCCTCGCCCGGTTGGGCAAAGCGTGGCGTTTGCATCGTGGAAGACTTAAAAAAGGTATTGCCCATGCCACCGCGGCCGCCTTCGAGCAGGATTTTTTCTTCGCCGTCTGCGGTTATTTCAAATTCGATCTCTCCGGTTTCGGCATCTTTGGCGACCGTGCCCAGCGGTACTTCCAGGATGACATCCTCGCCATCCGCGCCGGTTTTGTTGTTGCTGGAGCCGTTTTCGCCTGCACTGGCGATGACGTGCTTGCGGTATTTCAGTGGAAGCAGGGTCCACATATTGCGATTGCCGCGCACTTTGATGTGCCCGCCGCGACCGCCGTTGCCGCCATCGGGTCCGCCTTTGAGCGTGCGCTTATCGCGATGAAAATGCACAGAACCCGCACCCCCCGCGCCGGAGCGACAGCATATCTTCACATAATCTACAAAATTCTGTTCTGCCATTTTCTGGTTACTGGTTGCTGGTTACTGGTTTTTTGCAAAATAAATTCTATATGCAGCGAGCAATCAGGTTACAAGTAAAAGAGTCATTGCATTCCAAAAAACACAATGACCCTTAATATAGTTCTTTTTGCCGGGTTTCGGCTATAAATTATCGACTTCGTCGCTGAGGCGTTCGAAGATTTCATTGATGCTGCCAACGCCGTTGATTTTGATAGCCTTATCCTTTTCAGCATAATAATCAAAAACCGGTGTGGTTTCGCTTTTATAAACTTCGATGCGATTGCGAATGATGCTTTCGTCCAGGTCGTCTGCCCGGCCGGAAGTTTTGCCGCGATGGAGAATGCGGGCAACGATCTCGTCATCGGGCACATCCAGCATGATGAGTTCGGAAACGGCTTCGTTTTTTTCTGCCAGCAGTTCATCCAGGGCTTCGGCCTGCGCGATGGTGCGCGGAAAACCGTCAAAAATATAGCCCCGAACATCGAGATTGGCTTCTACTTTATTGCGCAGCATGCCCACCGTCACTTCGTCCGGTACCAATTCTCCTTTGGAAATATATTCTTTTGCTTTTTGCCCAAGCGGGGTGTTGTTACCCATTTCGTAACGAAACAAGTCACCGGTTGAAATGTGCAGCAATTCGTAGCGTTCTACCAGTTTCTCCGCCTGGGTACCTTTTCCCGAGCCGGGAGGTCCAAAAAGTATAAGATTGATCATTTTAGTCCTTCGTTTTTGATGTTATTAGTCGCTGTACTTTGCGAATATACAAATATTCGTGTAAAAAACACACGAACAGTTGTTTTGCGACTTTAGAATCGGGCTAAGCCCTTGCAATCGCTTTCGCAAACAATTGAATGTCAACCTGTAACTGATTTAATTGCCTCACCTGCTCGAAAAAAGCCGATGCGCGTTCGCGTGCGTACGCATCAGAAAACTGGTGCAGTATATCCCGTGCCGCGTAAATTTTGGGACGCCAGTAGTTGGATTGCAGTAAGTTATCAATCACGATGCCTCGTCGTGTGCTATGAATGACGAAGAGACCGCGATCATCGTTGGAAACGACCATCGCTACGTGTGAAATACGGCTTTTACTGCTTCGCCGAAAGAAGATCAAATCACCCGGTTTGGCATCTTTATAAGCTATTTTTTTGCCATCAGCAATTTGCGACCTGGATGTCCTGGAGATATTTACTTTAAATTCTCGCAATAGGTATTGTGTAAAGCCCGAGCAATCAAAGCCCGTTGTATCTTCTCCGCCGTAGACATAACGAATCCCCAGAAAATTCGTGGCATAATCGACTACGTCCGTTCGGATGTCGGGCTTGAGCCAGGCGATATGCAACGCTATGGTGTCCACACTGGTTGCGGTCGTATCTCTGGTGACATTTTTTGCGAAAGCAACATGAAAAATAAAACTAAAAAATAATACCAGTATAAGGCTGCGCCTACAACTACGGTCTGTTGTTATCACAGTTATTAGGTTTTGTAAAGGAATATCGTTCTTACCATTCGAACGATTTGGTACAGAATAATCTATTTCTGTACTCGGGCGCAAGATAGAAAATATATACAATACTATATATAAAATGGTGCGTTTTTTTTCAAAAAGACGGAGTTAAGAAATTGAATTTCAGGCATTTAAATTATTTTAAAATCAAAACTAAGTCACTGGATTATAAAGCGGTCGCGATCATTCAAAAAGGCAAATCGCTGGCGGAATGCCTGCTGTGCCTGGTAGGAAATGGTCGTTGTGAAAATATCCTCGACGTGGCTGGCTTGGTAGCGTGCCTGTCCGGAAAAGTCGAGTAGTACCGAGTCGCCGGCGTAGGAAATACCCTTACCGTCGGTACCTACCCGATTGACACCAATCGTGTAAGCCAGATTTTCGATTGCACGCGCAACCAGTAACGACTGCCAGGCAAAGCGGCGCAGTTCGGGGAAGTTGGCAACGTAGATGAGCAAGTCATAATCTTCGGTATTTCTGCTCCAGACGGGGAAGCGCAGGTCGTAGCATACCAGGGGCAAAACCTTCCAGCCGTTTAGTTCCACGATCAGGCGTTGCTCGCCGGCGGTGTAGTGCCGGTGTTCTTCCGCGAAGGTAAACAGATGGCGCTTGTCGTAGGTTTCATAAGAACCATCCGGGCGCATCCAGACCAGGCGATTGTAGTGGCGGCCATTTTCTTCGGCGATAAAACTCCCGGTGATGACGGCTTTTAATCCATCGGCTTTACGGGCGAGCCATTGCATGGTTGGACCCTTCATTGGCTCTGCGAGTGCGGCAGCGTTCATGCTGAAGCCTGTGGTGAACATTTCCGGCAAAATGACCAGATCCGTCTTGCCGGCAAGCGATGCCAGCTTATCGTCCAACTGTTGGAGATTAGCCTGCGGATTTTCCCAGTGCAATGCAGTTTGAACAAGCGTGATGCGGATATCTTTCATTTTTGTGCAAATATGAAAAGAGGCGTAAAGTGTACCTTACGCCTCTTCTGATTCTGATATAAAGTTGGAACGAGAAATTTAATCACAACTGGGTTCAATTCCCCGATGCTTGCATCGAAGTGATAAATCTTTGCCGTTGTGATACCCCGTATGCTCGCAGCGGGGTAGTTCATTTTTCTTATTCTGTTTCGACTTCTTCCTCTTCTTCTTCCGCAGCAGGTCCGGTAG
>CAZFBU010000126.1:0-2664 GCA_964517175.1 uncultured Saprospiraceae bacterium | reverse complement strand
TTTTCTTATTCTGTTTCGACTTCTTCCTCTTCTTCTTCCGCAGCAGGTCCGGTAGCGACGGCCGCTTTTGCAGCAGCCATCTGGGCACTCCGCATTGCGCGAGGCATTTCGATAGTGGCGATCGGTACGCCCGGCGAATTTAGCATTTCGATGCCTTCGCCCGGTTCAATGTCGCGGATACGAATGGATTGCCCCATTTCAAGTTTGGAAATATCAACAGAGACAGTATCTACCAGATGCTCCGGCAACGCCTTGATCTTTACCAGGCGGAGTGCTTGCACGAGTTTACCGCCCGACTTTACCCCCGGTGAAGATCCCTTGAAACGTATGGGAACTTCCACTTTGACCGGACGCTCGTCCGTTAGAATCAGGAAGTCTATATGAACAATTGCGTCCGTGATCGGATGGAACTGCTTATCCTTCACAATGCACTTGAAGGGCTTGCCGTCGATTACTACTTCCGCCAGCTTAAAATCCGGCGTGTAGATCAAGTCCTTGACCTCCTTTGGCATCGTGGTGAAGTGAATAACTTCATCCTTTGCGTACATTACGCAAGGAATACTGCCTTCTTTTCGGGCTTTCTTAGCTCCGTTTTTACCCAGGTCTTCTCTGAGCTGACCCTGTATGGTAACTACCTGCATGGCTCTATCTTCGTTTATTATTTTTTAAGGCTCGCAAAGGTAGTGATTGTAAATTGAAAAATCTATTTTTTTCTACAAAAATTGTACAAATGGCTGTGCTTTGCGCTCCGGAAGCCCTATCCTTCCACGAACAATGCCGAAATGGAGCGGTGCTCGTGCGTGTTGCGAATAGCCTGCGCGAATAATTCGGCGGTTGACAATACCTTTATCTTCTCCGACTGCTGCTTGAGCGGAATGGTATCGCACACCAGAATTTCAGTTAGTTCTGAATTTTCCAGATTTTTGTAGGCATCGCCCGAAAGAATGGGGTGGGTACAAAGTGCCCGTACGCTGCGCGCGCCCTTTTTCATAATGATGTCGGCAGCGCGGCAGAGGGTACCGGCGGTATCCACCAGGTCATCTACAAGGATGACATCGGCACCCTGTACATCACCGATCACCGTCATACCTTTTATTTCGTTGGCTCTTTCGCGGTATTTGTCGCAAATGACGAGATCCTTGCTGAAGTGTTTGCCATACGCCCGCGCCCGCTTTACGCCGCCCACGTCTGGCGAAGCAAAGGTGACATTGGAAAGATCCTGCTGTTGCAAATAAGGGATGTAAATGGCATCACTCTTGAGGTGATCGACCGGAATATCGAAAAAGCCCTGAATCTGATCGGCGTGCAAATCCATCGTCATCACGCGGTCGGCACCGGCAGCTTGCAGCAGGTTGGCAATGAGTTTGGCAGAGATGGGCACGCGAGGTTTGTCTTTTCGGTCCTGGCGGGCGTAGCCGAAGTACGGAATGACGGCGGTGATGTAGCCTGCGGAGGCGCGTTTGGCGGCATCGATCATCAGCAGCAGTTCCATCAGGTTGTCGGCAGGTGGAAAGGTGGATTGAATAAAAAAGACAAAAGCCCCCCGAACCGATTCGTTGATGATTGGCTGCATCTCGCCATCGCTGAAGTGATTGACCTTGATTTTTCCCAGTTCCTGCTGATACTCTTTGGCAATTTGCTTGGCCAGATACATCGACTCGGTGCCCGAAAACAACTTGACTTCCAGCCTGGCGCTGGTGTGGTAGGCTTCTACCTTGTCTGGTATTCCCTTCATAAGTTATTGTGCATTGTGACCGCTAATTGCGTTACCAATTCGCTGATAGTCCGCAATTAATCAGCTTTGTTATTGTGATAGTGTTACTCAAAAGTGTGTGTAAACTGAATTTTAGCGCAAAGTTAACAAGATTTGAAGAGCTGACCACGCGCACGCGGTTTAATTTGCAGAGAAATTCCCGGAGGAAAAATGCCGTTCGCCGAAAATTATGGTCTGTTTGTCGAGAGTTTTGGACTCGAATGCCTGTAAGTTGCTTTTTTTATACAAAAAACAGATTGCCTATGCCAAGATCATAACTTACAAATGCAATCTTTGCAAAGATGATGAAAGTGAACATAAATGCTAATGAAAATGGACGGAGTAAAAGTTGACTGGGGGCAGCAGTTATCCTGGACGCTGGCAATTGTAGCTACGCTCTTGCTAATCATTCTGTTGGTTTATGATCTTTTTTCTGAGGAGGAAGAACAGAAAACGGAGAGTCGTCATCCGTTTGCGTTCAATGCCCGCGCGGTGCTGCTTTTTTTTACGGTAAGCGGCTGGTCGCTGGTTGCGCTATCCTACACCGATTTTTCGATGACTACGCGTATCGTTTATGCCGTTTTGCCGGGGCTGGTAGTGGCATTCTCCACACAATTCATGCAATATGCATTCCGCAGGAATCTGCTCGGGGATGCGAAAAATATTCTGACCAGTACCGGGCAAGTGATGCAATCCATTCCGCCACACCGCGCTGGCAGCGGGAAGGTGCATTTGCGCACGCGTCGCCTTCCGGTGGAGGTCAATGCCGTCACGCAGGGCAAAGAGCTGCCCATTGGGGCGCCCGTTCGCGTCGTTGGCATGATCGACGAACACACCATCCTCGTAGAATCACTGGAAGAACCGACCGAACATCGCTCTGCTGATGAAATACCGCCCGATCCTTCCACGCA
>CAZFBU010000125.1:0-12455 GCA_964517175.1 uncultured Saprospiraceae bacterium | reverse complement strand
TTGTTGATAGATTTCGTAAAGCTGCTCAATTGTCATAGTGTTCTTTGTCTAATCTACTTAGTAACGAGCAAATAATAACATCTGGTTTTGTAGCTGCTATTTTAAAGACATTCTTCGTTAAAAAGCCTCGGCGTAGCGCCGCTATGCCTACGTTTTTTGTCTCGACTGCCATCAAAATACCTAGCTCCAAATCGAAGACTTATTATTTGCTCGTTACTTACTATCACAAACATAAAAAAAGTCTCCATGTTGCAACAACGCAATATGGAGACTTTTTCGGAATTCACAATTTTAGGGAATTAGTATTTTCTTTGCTTTCGCTTCGATCTGGTTTTAAACTGCAACCCACCCGGATCATCATTGCCGGTTGGCGAGCCCAAACGAATCATCGCACAGCGGAAGCCAATGGTCCGATCGGCTTTGTCCTGCTGCTTGTAACGACGTGCTCCCGGCGACAGCCAGTAGGCGCGGTCAGCCCAGGAACCACCCTTCACAACGCGGGATTTATCATTCACCAACGTAGAAACACCGTAGTCGTAATATGCCTGAGACTCCTGGTCGCCATCCAGATAGTTGTGTACCATGCCTTTGTTGTAGTTCTCGCGGCTGGCAACTTCGTCGTCTTCGACATAGCGATAACGAATACGCCCCAGACTATCTTTTTCGACTGGTTCTCCGTTTTCATCCAGCATTTTCTGCTTGAATCGGTTACCGCGGTATGGGTTCAGATCGTGGTTTTCAACATCGCGCAGCGTAATGCTGGTCAGTGGGCGATACAAATCCGCCGTCCATTCACTGACATTTCCAGCCATGTTGTACAATCCGTAGTCATTTGGCAGGTAGCTGCGTACCGGCGCTGTGGGGCAGGCATTGTCGTTGAGATTACCAGCCGTACCCATATAGTCACCACCACTGCGTTTAAAGTTAGCCATCATAGCGCCCTGATACTTGTCGCGCTTTTGGTACCGAACCGACATACCATCCCACGGATAAATTCTTCGGTCGGTGATCAATTCATCTTTTTCCGAAGAGCGGTTGCCCTGCAAAGCCAATGCGGCATACTCCCACTCGGCCTCTGTTGGCAGGCGATAGTCCGGCAGCATGATGCCATCCTCGAAACGCACCGGGCGCTCGCCGCCGGTACGCAGGTCTTTCAGATTTCTACGTACATTGCCCTGATATTGACCAACGAGGTACGATTCGGTATTGAAGTTATCTTCGTCCTGCTGCTCAATATTCGGGTTCAAAATACCTTTCTCGATCAACAGCATTTCGTTCACGCGATCACTGCGCCACCTGCAGTATTCGTTTGCCTGTTCCCAGGTGATACCAACCACGGGATAATTGTCGTAGGACGGGAAGCGGAAATACGTCTCCACCAGCGGCTCGTTGTAAGACAATTCCTCCCGCCAGACCAGCGTATCAGGAAGCGCCGTGAGGTAAACTTCCGGATAAGACTCGCCGAAGACGCGGTTAATCCAGTACAGGTACTCGCGATAATCCAGGTTGGTTACTTCGTTTTCATCCATATAAAAGGAAGAAACCGTGACCCGGCGCGGAACGTTGTCCCAGTCGTACGTTACATCTTGCTCGGTGACGCCCATTGAGAAGGTACCACCTTCGATGAGCACGAGGTTAGGACCAGTTGCCTGGCCTTCGTAGTCCAGTTTTTCGAATCCGCCCCACTTGGTGTCGTTGTATTTCCAACCAGTAGTGGTGGAGCGTTCTTTTTTGCTACAGGATGCCAGTAACAATACCGCACCCAACAGGATAAAGCCTGATTTCAAAATTTTTTCCATGGATTCCTTCATTATTTGCTCTTTGAGAAAATGCCTGACAAATATAAATCAAAAGTTGATAGGTTGACAATTTTAGGTATTTATTTAAAAATACACTCTTCACAACGCATCAACCGAACACCTTATTATCATTCCGGGTATGTAAAATTTCAGCCTTAACATTTTGACGTATCTTCGCAAGCAATCATCTGAACATTTTAAAACAATCATTATAGCGCGAAGATTTGCGCCGCCGTTGGGTTTCCCGGCTATTGTCAAAATTGATAATCACCGAAATTTCGTGGGTGCCTCCCGGATTCACCGCTGCCAAACCAGAAACGGTAAAGTCATAACTGTATCCAATGCGCAGAATGCCTTCGTTGTAGCCTGCCAGCAAAATAGCGGCGTCGGCATTGCTGAATCCCATCCGATACCAGCCGCCGGCGAAGAACTTACCGAACCCGGCATACGCACCGGCATTGATCTGCCCGAAGTCGCCTTGCTTCACGATCAGCACATTCGGAGATATAAACGCGGGAGCGTTTTGATTATTGCCTCCGCCGATATCGAATTCCGCCCCTCCATGCACCGTAAGCCGCATGGGCAGCCCTGCCCCCAGGTTTTCGTTTATTTCCAGCAGGCTCTCATCGGGGTTGTTGAGATGTTTTACAGATACGCCGCCGTAGTATTTCTCCGTAAAAATCAAAATACCAGCCCCCACATCAAAAATGGTTTTGTTCAGGTTGACCGGGCGTTGCTCACTGCTGCCCTGCGACCCCTCGAAGCCATTCAGCGGATCGATCTGGTCGCCAAACTGCAGCCGGTCCCAGTCCACTCCCGTACGAATGAAGCCGGCTTCCAGCCCAAACTTTATGAAAGAGCTTCGATTGATCTGGAGTTGATAGCCATACACCCCGCTGATGCGGTTGGTTTTGTAAACGCCATTCATCGCGTCGTCCGCCATCAGAATAATGCCGAGCCCGCTGTTCAGCCCTTCGAGCGACTGCTCGTAGGTAGCGGCGTAGGTTTCGTATCCACCCTCGATTTGCCCCCACTGATTGCGGTAATTGAGCGTGAGCCTCGGCGCGATCGTCACCCCGGCAAAAGCGGGATTGATCTGCAAAGGCGAGGCATAAAATTGCGAAAACATGGGGTCTTGTGCCTGCAAGAATTGTGTAGTCAGTATCCCCATAGCGCATAAAAATATCAGTCTGTACATGAAGTTGCCGGGATTCTTTTGATAAAAATTGTTGATTGGCAAAAGCCTAAATATCTTTGCTTTTTGTTTGAATGGCAAACCGGACTCCGATGATTGTCTTTCGGCTGACAGATACACCGCATCGCTGGAAAATGTACCGTAGGAATGCCGGTTGAACATGCAATACGAATATACTACCAACGTTTCATTTACAACAAAAATTGCCGCTTTAACATTAACAAGAAGTTGTTATTTGTTAATGAGTTATTTGGCTTTCTTTTCCTTCACAATTAACAAATAACAATTAAAACACTCTACAAGATATGAAAATTTTTACCACTGCGCTGTTCCTGTGCGTTTCCTTCGGTTCGCTATTTGGCAATTCGCCATTTACGATGCGCATCACCCTGGATTGGCAAGCCGAACCGGGTACCATACATCTTGGTGATGAAGCGTACGACCGCTGGAGTTTCAAAGGCGCCGCCATCAGCGAGGAGTACCCGACCCTGCCCTGGGCAATTCGCCAACTGGACGTACCGGGCAACGGCGCGATCCGTGTAGAAGTGGTGAATGCACGCTTTGAAACTTTCGAGCGCAAGGTTTCACCCGACGATCCGATTTTGGACGATGGGTTGAATTTTGTCACGAAAGTACATCGCGACCGTGGCAGGTATTATGCAAAAATATCGTTTATTCCTATTATTAGAAAAGGCAGTCGGTACGAACGGCTCCTGGAAGCCGAATTGCGCATTGTGCACACCCCTCGCCCCGACATCCGCCCGCGCGGCCCGCAGAACACCACCACCAGCGTGCTGAGCGATGGCACGATTTACAAATTCGCCGTCAGCGAAACGGGGATTCACAAGCTCACCTACAATTTTCTCAAAGATCAGTTGGGTATCAGCAACCTGGACGCCATCGACCCCCGAACGATCAAGATTTATGGCAATGGCGGCGGCATGCTCCCCACCTACACCGAAGCGCCCCGCCCGGATGACCTGATAGAAAACCGCATTCTGATCATCGGCGAAAGTGACGGTTCTTTTGATGCCGGAGATTTTATCCTGCTGCACGCGGAAAATGCTGACCAGTGGAGCTACGATGCGGATAATGAGGAATTTAACCTGCAAAAAAACGTGTACGACAATCAAAATTTTTACTTCCTCAAAATCAGTCCCGAGCCGGGCAGGCGCGTTGATACTAAAGCTTCCATTCCAAATACAGCATACAACAGTACGACTTTCAACGACTTCGCCCGCTTCGAAGAGCACAAAGTGAACCTATTGTACGACTGGGGCATTCGCACCAGCAAATCGCAAGGCTCCGGCCAATGGTGGTTTGGCGCCTGGTTCCGCGTGAGCCGCGAATACACCTACAATGCGCTGTTCAATTTTCCGAATATCGATGCCACCACACCGGTAAAAGTCAGCGCAAATATGGCTTTGCGCGCGCTGCAATCGTCCCGCTTTACACTGGAAATCAATGGGCAGAGCCTGACCAGCAACCTGGCGCCCAACGTCCGAATACTAAGCGGACTCCGCGATAACGAAACCGAATACGCCCACTTCGCCCGCCTGAGCGGAACGACAACACTCAGCAGCGAAACCGTCAACGCGCGGGTGCGCTACCCCAACCCCGGCGGCGCGAATGACGGCAGCGAGGGCTGGCTGGATTTTATCCAGCTCAATGTGCGACGCCGACTGGTGATGACGGGCAACGAACTTCGCTTTCGCGATACGGAAACGCTGAAACATGCCAATGCAACTTTCCAACTGGAAAATGCCAATAGCAATTTGCTGGTTTGGGACATCACGAATCCATTGCGACCTGAAAATCAGGAATTTAGCCTGAGCGGCAATCAATTAACCTTCGGCATCAATATAGACACCCTACATCAATTTGTAGCCTTCAATCCCACTGCAAATTTTCCGGTACCGGAAGCGGCAGGCGTTGTTGCGAATCAGAACCTGCACGGTTTCGATAATTTGGATATGGTCATCATTTATCACCCGGAGTTTGAAGCAGCCGCCCGAACACTGCAACGCCACCGGCAGGATTTCAGCGGCTTGAACGTAGAAATTGCCGACATCGGGCAGGTCTATAACGAATTCTCCTCGGGCAGGCACGACGCAACCGCCGTACGCGATTTTGCAAAAATGCTCTATGAACGCACCGAACGCTTCAAATACCTGCTGCTGCTGGGCGATGGGTCTTTTGACAATCGCGACATTTACCAAAATGGCACAAATTTTTTGCCAACTTACCAGCGCGATTCTTTTAATCCCATTTTCACTTTCCCTTCCGATGATTACTTTGCCATTATGAATGGTACGAATCCAAGCGACCCGCTCGCCGGCGACCTCAGCATAGGCGTGGGCAGATTGCCGGTAAAAACGGCACAGGAAGCCAACGCCGTCGTCGATAAAATCGTACGCTACGACAATTCGCCCGCAACCTTCAGCGACTGGCGCAACCGCATGGTTTTTGTAGCGGATGACGAAGACGGCAACCTGCACGTGCGCGACGCCAACCGCATTACCGATAAGGTCATAACCGCAAATCGCTTTATCAATGCCGACAAAATCTATCTCGATGCCTTCCCACAGGTAGCCGCCTCCGGTGGTGATCGTTTCCCGGAAGCTAAAGCTGCCCTCAACCGGGCTATTTTCCGGGGCGTACTGGCGGTCACTTACCTCGGGCACGGGGGCGAGCGCGGGCTGGCGCAGGAGCGCGTCGTGGAGATTTCCGATATTGTGAACTGGAATAATCAGGACCAACTGCCGCTGTTTATCACAGCGACCTGCTCTTTTACCGGCTACGACAACCCCGCTTTTACAACCGCCGGGGAGGAAACCATCCTGAACCCGAGGGGAGGCGCCATTGCACTGCTGACGACGACCCGCGCCGTTTTTGCCAGTCAAAATGCAGAATTGACTGACGTTACGTTGGAGGAATTATTCAAAAGAGATGACAACGGTAACTACCGCACCCTGGGCGAAGTAATGCGGCGTGCCAAAAACAGCTTTACCAATTCTTTTATTATCACCAATTCGCGAAAATATACGCTCATCGGCGATCCGGCGATGCGCCTGGCTATTCCGGAACTGGGCGTGCAGACCACCCAGGTCAATAGGGAGCCTATCACGGAGATTACGCTTGACACGATCCGTGCCCTGCAGCGCGTGACCGTCGGCGGAACGATAACCGGACAGAACGGGCAGCCACTGACGAGTTTCAACGGCATCATTTACCCAACCGTTTTCGACAAAGCCACTTCCATTTCCACGCTCGGGCAGGATGCCGGCAGCCCGGTTTTTGGTTTTTCCGTGCAGCGCAATGTCATTTTTAAAGGACGGGCTTCGGTGACCAATGGCGCTTTTGAGTTTACTTTTGTCGTCCCCAGAGACATCAACTACAATTTTGGGCCCGGTAAGGTCAGCTACTACGTCACGGATGAGCGAACCACCGACGGCACCGGCAGCTATGAGCGAATCATCATCGGGGGAACATCCGATGGCTTCGCCGACGAACAGGGCCCACAGGTGGATGTATTTATGAATACCCGGGATTTTGTGTTCGGAGGCATTACCAGCAATAACCCGACCCTTTTAGTGAATCTCGAAGACGATAACGGCATCAATATTGTGGGCAACAGCATCGGGCACGACCTGGAGGCCATACTCGACGGCGACACGCAGAATTCCTTCCTGCTCAATGATTTCTACGAATCCGAACTGGACGACTACCGCCGGGGGGCGGTGCGCTTCCCGCTGTTCGACCTGAAGGAAGGGCGGCACGAAATTCGCGTCACCGCCTGGGATGTCGCCAACAACCCCTCCGAAGGTTTTACCGAGTTTTTTGTATCCAGCTCGGCAGAGGTAGCCCTGCAGCACGTGCTGAACTACCCCAATCCCTTCACCGATCGCACCTGTTTTCAGTTTGACCACAACATGGCCGGGCAAGATCTCGACGTGCTGATCCGGATTTTCACCATCTCCGGTCGGCTGGTCAAAACCATCGAACAAACTATTTTTTCGGATGGTGCGCTGCGACTGGATGACTGCATCGAGTGGGATGGCCGCGATGACTACGGCGACCGGCTGGCGCGGGGCGTTTACCTCTACAAAGTGAAGGTGCGCGCCAACATTGGCACAGCAAATACCGTTGATGGTGAAAGTGACTTTGAAAAATTAGTTATCCTAAAATAAGTTTAGCGTTTTTGCGTATTAGTTATGGTTGGCAAGGATTTTGATAAGATTTTTTTAACAGTTTTGCTTTTTCAATCCGGCAACTTATTTTCAAACACTTACGAAATGCTATATTTGGCAAACTTTTTAAAAACAGAACATCTCATGAAAAAATTACTACTCTTGATCGTAGTTTTCGGCGTGCTTGCCCTGTCGGCTTCGGCGCAAGGACCGTGCTTTCAGGATGAGGATGGAAGATTTTACAACCTCGACGGTACGCCTTGTACGAATACGGTTTCTACAGCCGTGCCCTTTCTGCGCATTGTGGCGGATGCACGCTCGGGCGCTATGGGCGACGTAGGTATCGGGCTTTCGCCGGATGCAAACGCCATGCACTTCAACGCCTCCAAACTGGCGTACGCCGAAGAGGACTTTGCCATGTCGGCTACCTACACGCCCTGGTTGCGTTCGTTGGGGCTGAATGATGTCTATCTGGCGTATTTGACCGGCTTCAAGAAAGTGGATGACCTGCAAACCGTGGGCTTCGGGTTGCGCTACTTTTCGCTGGGCAGCATCCAGTTTACGGACATCAACGGCGAACCGCTCATCACGGGCAAGCCGAATGAATTTGAAGTGGCGGTGGCTTATGCCCGCCAGTTGACCGATAACTTCTCGGCCGCGGTGACCGGTAAGTTCATTTATTCCAACCTTGCCGCCGGGCAGGTTGTACAGGGCGAAACCATTGAGCCGGGTATCGCCGGGGCAGCGGATTTCTCGTTTACGTACCGCACCGAAATCGATATGGCGAATGGAAGCTCCGACCTTACGATTGGTCTGGCTGCCAGCAACATCGGCTCGAAAATTTCCTACACGCGCTCGCTCACGAGAGATTTTATTCCGGCGAATCTGGGCATCGGCGCTGCCTGGGATATTGATTTTGATGAATATAACCGCCTGACATTTGCGGCGGATGTTAATAAATTATTGGTACCAACACCTTGTCAGGGGGATAATTGTGATGAAGATAATAACGGCATTCTGGACTACCGGGAGCAGTCTCCTATCCGGGGTATTTTCTCGTCATTCAGCGATGCGCCGGAAGGCTTTCGGGAAGAAATGCGGGAACTGGTTTACTCCATTGGTGTAGAATACTGGTACGACAAGCAGTTCGCCGTACGCGCCGGTTATTTCAGCGAGCACGTACAGAAGGGAAATCGCAAGTTCTTTACGATGGGGTTGGGTCTGAAATACAATATTTTCGGGTTGAATTTCTCGTACCTGATACCAACCACCAACCAGCGAAATCCTTTGGATAATACCCTGCGTTTCTCGCTGTTGTTCGACTTTGGCGAGTACGATAATTAATCGCTTTCCTATTCTCTGATACGGAAAAAACCGGAGCGTCATTCCTGCATTTCCGGGGAATGACGCTTTCGTTTTTTCAGGCTTTTTCCTTCACGGCGCAAGTACTCAGCCCGAAAGGTGCGTACAACGGGCAAAAGCTCACCACGCTGGTGAGTGCGAAAATACCTGCCAGCACCAGCAGCACGATTCCGAGCGTACCGGTAATCACATTGGTAAAAAATAAGGTCGCAATGACAGCTGCGATGATAATTCTGATGAGGCGATCTGAAGAACCCATGTTCTTTTTCATAGCAAAAATTTTAGTTTGAAAAAATTTCAATCAGCAAACCGATACCGGTTGCCAAAGCGATACAGAGTAAACACACAAGAACCAATTTTTTTGCGTTGCTGCTCATTGTTTTCGCTTTTGATACAAAAATAGCTCTTTAAACCGCCTCCATGCAGTGACGGAAGTCACCACTTTACAAAATTTCTATAATGCCGTGCGGATGCTGCCGCACCAGACCGTTGTGTTCCAGGCGTTTCATCACCCGGCTAACCACCTCGCGCACCGTGCCCAGTTCGTGCGCAATTTCCCGGTGGCGCAGCTCTAGGCGCGTCGATTTTTTCAGCGCCGCTTTTTCGAGCAGGTAATCATGCAGCCGCTTGTCCATATTGTCGAAAAGAATGGATTGGAGCGTTTGGAGCATATCTTCGTAGCGTTGCTGATACTGCTGATAAAATAAAAGATTCAGGGAGGGATAGCGACGCACCCAATCCTGAATGAGGCGGGCGGGCAGCAGCAAAATTTCGCTTTCCTCTTCGGTGATCGCCTGTATTTTACTGGGAATATTGTTCAACACGGCAGCAAAAGACATAATGCAGCTCTCGTCCGGCTTAATGTAATACAGCAGCAGGTCGCGCTCGGCAAAACGGCTGAATACCTTCACCAAGCCATTCATCACGATCGGCACAACCTTCACGTATTGTCCTTCGCGCAATATCTCCGTACCGGCAGGAAAAACCTGCACCTGACCTTCGGCAACAATAGCCTGGCGCAAGTCCCGATGCATGTATGCCAGCTTGCGCTCTATCCAGTGCGTGTCTTCTATCATTTTTCTGAAATTTGAAACGAAACTTCAATTAAACAAATATACAAAATGCTCGTTTTAGCACCGAATACATTGATAATCAACAACAAAAGATATATGAAAAATATTGCCCTCAAATACGGTCTTTGGCTATTCGCAGGACTCACCGCTTTTTTCCTGCTCATGCACCTCACCGGATACAGCGACAATTACGACCTCCGGATTCTCAACAGCATTATTCACCTTTCTGTAATTTACCTGGCCATCCGGGCGTATCGCCTGCAACGCGAAGACTCGGTAAACAATTACGTCTCCGGCGTTGCGATGGGCATGTACACTTCCGCCATTGGAGTGACGCTGTTCACTGTTTTTATGTTTCTTTTCATGCGTTTTAATATGGAATTTACAGAAGGCGTTATCGCTAATTTTGAGCTGTCGGATCGATTTGTCATGCCCATTGGTGCCAGTATGTTTATTTTTGTCGAAGGTATTGCGACCAGCTTGATCGGTTCGTACATCATCACGCGGATCATCGATATGCGTATGGCGAAAGCCCAATCTTCCAAAGCCTGAAGTATCAGAGCGATCATCTGCAATAATGACCATTTCGTTTTTTCAATGCTCCGCCGACAGGTTGAGAATTACAGCGTCAACTGCAGCCCGTCGTACGCCAGGTGGATGTCCGGCGGTAATTGCCTGCTGATTTCTTCGTACAATCCCATGCTGTGACTGACGTGCGTAAGGTAGGCGCGCTGCGGCCCAATTTGCCGAATCAGTTCGAGCGCTTCCTCCAGGTTGGCGTGCGAATGATGCAGACTATGGTGCAATGCGCTGGTCACCAATGTTTTAGAACCTACTATTTTTTCTATTTCCTCCGGGGCAATGGTTTTCACATCCGTCAGATAAGTAAAATCCCCCATGCGAAATCCCAATACCGGCATGCTGCCGTGCATCACTTCAATTGGTATGACAGGGATACCCGCCACTTCAAAGGGCGCATGCTTGTCAATATCCAGCAGGTGAAAGCGAGGCGCTCCGGGATAAGGATTTTTTTCAAAAGCATAGGCAAATCGCTGATGCAGTTCTTTCTGTACCCATTTGGTAGCGTATATCGGCATATCGCGGCGCTGCATGAAGTTGAATGGTCGTACATCATCCAACCCAACCACATGGTCGTTGTGTTCGTGCGTCAGCAGAATGGCGTCGAGCGAACGTACCTGGGCGCGTAGCATTTGCTGCCGGAAATCCGGTCCACAATCGATGACGATATTTCTGCCTGCTGCTTGCACCAGCACCGATACCCGCAGCCGCTGGTCGCGCGGATCATCGGACGTGCAAACCGCACAGTTGCAGCCAATCACCGGCACGCCCTGCGAAGTTCCCGTACCCAGAAATGTAATTTTTAAAGATTGGGGCATGGCTGGTTGTTAATTAAAATTCTCATTAATACATTGAAAGTCAGATATTTAAAAAAATATATGCAATTAAAATTCCGCCCGGATATTGAAAATGTTTATGTGCCATCAGAAGCATTCGAACCGTGCAAATTCACGCCTGGTCTGATGATTGCTGAATTTCTTTGTAAAACCGGATCGATTTCTCGCTCAATTGTGCGGTATCCACTTCCATTTCCGCCAGAATTTCCAGCAGGCAGTTGATGCGCCCCTCGGTTTCAAAGAACTTATTGATAACCGCAACGTTTTTATTCTCTACCACGCAGTAGCCCGACTGAAAATTGCCCTTTTCATAGCGAATGGTATATGCCAGTTCCTCGAATAATTCCTCCAGTTTTTTCAGCGTGTGTTTGGTATATTTAAAGGACATGGTTGATGCGATCTTTCTTTAATGATACTTCAAAATACAATTGTAAAAATTCGGTGCTGAGTGGCAGTTTGTTATCAGCGTTCAAAAGTCGCTAAAAACGGTAAGAATTTCATAAGAATATCGGACTTCTTGTACGAGAAACATCCATCGGCTACAGATTTTATACCAATTTCAACTGATAATGACATATTTAAAATTTACTTTAAAAACTGATTTCCAATTATTTGCAACTTCCTATCCCGACCTACGGTGCGGGATTTCGCTTCGCTCAACTTCCGACTTCCGAATTGGTATTATTGCCAGATATGCGTTTGGGCGCAAAATATGAAGAACGCCTGAATATCGCCAACAAAAACTGTATTGCAAAGATATTGTAAACCAAAATCTCTTTCTGCTGTTTCGCTCTTTGACAAAATCAATCATCATCACTGAATATCCTGCAATATGCTACCTACCATACTTTATATTCTTGCCGGCACGTTTGTCGTTGCCACTATTGCCATTCTATCGTATTTGTATCGCACCCGTGAGCAGCGCAACCTGGGCATCGCGCCCAACGGCAGGCAACAGGGCATGCAACTGATCGCCTGGTTTGCTTTTCTCGCAGTATTGCTGAATGTACTGCTGGAGCGACTGGTTAATCTACTAGGTGACCAGTACGTCCTGGTTTTGCTGCCAACTTTGCTACTGATGGTTGCAACCATGCTAAGCATTCTTTTCCGGCGCGTCCCCGAGGAAGAACGCAGGCAACGGGAGGATATATTCTGAATGCCGGTATTGCAACCGAGGCTATTTTAAGCCAAAAGATTTAAATTTGTTGCCCCCCTCGGCAAAAGGTACTTGTGTAATTCGACAGATAGCCGTAACTTTGCCGTCCCGCAGCGCAGCAGTTGCTGCAATCGGTCTCGTAGTACAACGGATAGTATGCAGGTTTCCGGAGCCTGAGATCTAGGTTCGATTCCTAGCGAGACCACAACGCCAAGGAGCCAATTGCTTTCTTAACAGGCAATTGGCACTTTTTTTTGTAGGGCGG
>CAZFBU010000124.1:4391-12471 GCA_964517175.1 uncultured Saprospiraceae bacterium | reverse complement strand
CGCCTGCAAATCCAGCCAGCCGACTACGCCCAGCACCTCCGGGAAGCTATCGGATAATGACAGCAAATACGCATTTTCGGCTTCGGTTTGTCGCGCCTGCACCGCCACGCAGCCCCGCATTCCTTGTGCTTGCAGCAAAGGCTTCAGCTCAGCAGGACCAAAATCTTTCCTGAGCACCGACATCTCCGCATTGATCCAATCATATTCCTGCGGATCATACTGCCAAAAGTGCTGATGTGCGTCGATTCTTTTCATGCTACTTGGCTATATTTTCATAAGCGATTGCCCGCTGCCGGCTCATGCCTAATTGTTCGATTCCCAATTCTACCTCATCACCATTTTTCAAATACACCGGCGGATTCAAACCTAAACCAACCCCGAAAGGTGTACCTGTAGAAATAATATCCCCAGGCAACAGGCGCATATACTGACTGATGTAATGCACCAAATGAGGTATTTTAAACACCATATCCGAGGTATTGCTATCCTGCATCATTTTCCCATTCAGCTTTAGCCACAAGCGCAGGTTATGCGGATCGGCGACCTCATCTTTGGTGACCAACGCAGGACCGATCGGTGCAAAAGTATCGCAGCTTTTTCCCTTGACCCACTGACCGCCTTGCTCCAGTTGGTAAGCGCGTTCGCTGTAGTCGTTGTGCAACATATATCCCGCTACGCAATCCATCGCATCTTCTTCCGAAACATAGGAAGTTTCCTTGCCAATGACCACTGCTAATTCCACTTCCCAATCCGTTTTTTCGCTGCCTTTTGGTATAATGAGGTCATCATTCGGGCCACAAATAGCCGTCGTCGCCTTGAAAAACAAGACCGGTTCCTTCGGCACATCCATCCCGCTTTCTTTGGCATGCTGGGCATAGTTCAAACCCACGCAAACGATCTTGGAAGGGCGGCAGATGGGCGGCCCCAGCCGCTCGTTTTCATCAACTATCGGACAATCAGTAAGGTGATCGCGCAGCCATTGCTGCAAACGGCTCAGTCCGTCCGCACCAAAAAAAGCTTCGTCGTAATCCTGCCCGAAGGCACTGACGTCGCGTCGCTGTCCATTTGCGTCAATAATGCCCGGTTTTTCGGCGCCAGGTGCACCACATCGAATCAATTGCATCAGGTATTCAGATTTATGGAACCCCCATCAATGGGCACGTTGGTTCCGGTAATAAACGCAGCTGCATCCGAACACAGGAACAAAGCCAGTTGCGCTACTTCCTGAGGCGTTCCCATGCGCCCGATGGGCTGCGCTTTGGATAATTTGTCAAACATTTCCGCCTCCCGCCCGGGATAGTTTTTGGCGATAAAGCCATCCACGAAAGGCGTGTGAATCCGGGCCGGTGCCAGGCAATTACAGCGGATATTATAATCGAGATAATCGCGCGCCACCGTGTAGGTCATCGTCAATACTGCCCCTTTGCTCATAGAGTAGCCGAAGCGATCGGGCAAGCCAAGTAGGGAAGCGATGGAAGCCATATTTAAAATAACCCCGCTTTTTTGCTTTTTCATCGTATCAATCACGGAAAACATTCCATTATAAACGCCTTTCACGTTAATCGCATAAATGCGGTCCAGTTCGGCTTCGGAGGTCTGCTCTAAGTTACCAACCTGCGCAATTCCGGCATTATTGATCAGAATATCTATCCGGCCAGTTGCCTCGACAATTTTTTCAACTGTAGCCAGCATCTCCGCCTGATTGCTAACGTCCACCTTCATAAAATCAGCCTGAGCGCCTTCCGCACGGATGCTGTCCGCCACCGCCTGAGCACTCAACTCATTGAAATCCAGAACATAAACCTGAGCGCCCGCACGGGCAAACTCCCGGCTGATGCTTTCGCCTATACCACTACCGCCACCGGTCACCAGCGCCACTTTATTATCTAGTCGAATTGTCATCTATTAATACTTTCTTTAAATTTCAGTTTTAATGTCAGATTACTATCTCTTCCGAGGCGATATGTTGCCATACGCTTCCTTCCGGAAAAGCATAATCCTGCAATGTCTCCGATTTCATGGTAATAGAGTAACCTGGTGACTTAGGAGGCATATAGCAGCCATTTTTGACGACCACCGGCTCGATAAAATGCTCGTGCAGGTGATCGACATACTCAATGATTCGATTTTCCAGCTTTCCGCTAATGCACAAGTAGTCAATCATTGACAAATGTTGTACGTACTCGCACAAACCAACGCCACCGGCATGTGGGCAAACTGGCACGTCAAATTTGGTAGCCATCAGCATTACAGCCAGTACTTCATTGACGCCGCCGAGGCGGCAACTGTCGATCTGACAAAAGTCGATCGCTTCTGCTTGCAATAATTGTTTGAAAATGACCCGATTCTGGCAATGCTCGCCCGTCGCTACTTTAATAGGCGACAAAGCGTCGCGGATCGTGCGATGTCCCAGCACATCATCCGGGTTGGTAGGTTCTTCAATCCACCAGGGATTATACTTAGCCAATACCTGCATCCAACGGATAGCCTCGCCGACATCCCATTTCTGGTTCGCATCCATCATCAGTTTGCAATCAGGACCAATTTCTTCGCGAATGATCGCTGCCCGTCGCATATCGTCTTCCAGGTTTGCTCCTACTTTCATTTTCAGGTGGGTAAAACCTCCGGCAATTGCTTCCCGGCTCAACCGCCGTACTTTTTCGTCGCTATAGCCTAACCAACCGGCAGAGGTGGTGTAGGCGGGGTATCCATGTTGTAATAAATAAGCCCGTCGTTCCTCTTTTCCGGCTTCTTTTTTCCGCAAAAGGGCAAGTGCTTCATCGTAAGTAATCACATCCGTGATGTACGTAAAATCAATACAATTTACCAGCTCTTCGGGCGCCATGTCGGCGATCAATTGCCATAAAGGCTTGCCTTCCATTTTGGCATAAAGATCCCAGACGGCATTGACGACCGCGGCAGTAGCCAGATGGATAACCCCTTTTTCAGGTCCTAGCCACCGCAGCTGACTATCGCCCACCAAGCGTCGCCAAAATCCCGCCATATCCGCTGTGACCTCCTCCATGGAAAGTCCTTTGATCAAGTAAGCCATCACCTCCAGCGCTTTGACGCAAATATCATTGCCGCGACCAATCGTAAAGGTAAGTCCGTGCCCTTCCAGCATTTCCGGATGGTTTGTTTTCAGTATCACGTATGCCGCCGAATAGTCCGGGTCCGCATTCATAGCATCCGAGCCATCCAGGCTCCGGGAAGTGGGAAAGCGAACGTCTTTGAAATATAGATCGGTAATAACGGTACTCATCTACTTATAATTACGATTGATATCCTAATGCAAAATTATATTCTAAATACAGTCTGCACTAGACGAAGATTTGCTAAAACTTCAAAAATATTTGCACTTCTCATCTATTTTTGTCTGAAATTGCAAATTTATATCACATGATGTTGTTTTGAAGTGGAAAAAGTCCGCAAAAAGAGTGCTTAGAATTGGCCCTGCGTCAGGCATCGAAGGTAAGCTTTCGGGGCGTAGCCGGTGATGATTTTGAATTGGCGGTTGAAATTGGAGAGATTGTTATAGCCAACTTTGAAGGCGATCTCCGATATCGTTGTATCTGTTCTTTCCTGCAAAAGTTTGCAGGCATAGCCAATTCGAATCTCGTTGAGATATTGGGAAAAGCTCTTTTTTGTCGCTTTTTTAAAATACCGGCAAAACGCCGATTTATTCATCAGGGCAATATCCGCCACATCCGTCAGGCTGATATCGCGGTTAAAGTTGTTCATGATGTATTCGTGCACCCGCCCGAGCCGGTCGTTCGTTTCCCGAAACATTTTGACGTAGCCGGCGCTCGACAAAGTGCGGCAATCTTCGGCTTCTGACAGGCAGCGCAGAATTTGCAAAAAAGAGAGCAACCGACTGAAAGCATCCTGATTTCTCATTGCTTTCAGAAAATGACAAGCCTGCTTTTGGGTTTCTTTGCCAAACAACAATCCTACTTTGGATCGCTCCATCAGTTGGCTGATTTGCTGTAACTCCGGTACATTCTTCAGGTTGACCTGCATAAAATCCATAGAAAAGTGAACCGCCAGCGATTCCGCTTTCAGCTTGCTGTCTTCCTGAAAATACTTCGGCTCATTGAACCATCCGTGCGGAAGATTGGAGCCCAGCAGCATCAGCGTACCCGCTCCGAAGCGCTCAATCGCATCCCCGATAAAGCAAGTGCCCGCACTGCGAACGATATAAACCAACTCAAACTCCGGGTGGTAATGCCAAAGGTCTAAAAAATGACGATCCTCAACATGCTGAAAAGAAATGGATTCCAGATAATCTTTCCGGTTGCGCTTGAGCAGTTGTGGCTTCATCTCCGATTTTGGTGATACATAAAGATAAACAGGTACGTAATAGAAATACCTTACTGCAAAGCGCTGCTTTTCGCCAGCAGTTCCTGTACCGCGTCTGCCGGTTGAATCAGCTTGCCGGTCAGCTTCGTCGATTTTGTATTTTTGCCGGTATTATTCAAAATTTGATACGCTTGTTCGGCAGTCAAATCCGGATTCAGGCTTTTCATCAATCCCAGCAAACCAGCTACGTAAGGCGTTGCCATCGAAGTGCCATTGTAAGCGCCGTATTTGCCATTTGGAATGGTTGAATAAATACCAACCCCCGGTGCTGCTACGCCCATCTTCAGGTCCTGTACCGTATTTGAAAAAGTTGCCTTGTTCAAATCCTGGTCAATGGCGCTCGCGCCAATCACGCCCGGCGTACTCACGGGCGCATAGTCTTTCGCATTTTTACTCGAATTACCCGCCGCAGCGACAACGATACCGCCTTTCTTGGTTACGTATTTCACGGCATCGGTGTAAGCTTTTCGCTTGAAGGGATCGGCTGCACCACCCAGCGACATGGAGAGCACATCCGCGCCGCTGTCCGCCGCCAGGATCATACCGTTGATGATGCTGCGCTGCGTGCCCGAGCCAAAGGAATTCAGCACCCGCACGCTGGTGATCTGCACAAAGCGATTATCCGTCGAATAAGATGCAACGCCTTTGCCATTATTGCTTACTGCTCCGGCGATGCCCGCACAGTGCGTGCCGTGCCCCACCGGGTCGTTGTCGTTTGCGCTGTTGATCGATTTGAAATTATCTTTCAGGTCTTCGTGCTTGCTATCAACGCCCGTATCAAGAATGGCGATCCGCGCTTTGCGCCTGGGTTGGATTTTGTTATCATCCAGATAGGTGTATAACTTGTCCACGTTCATGGCTTCAAAGCCCCACATTTGTTCCAGACCGGGATCGTTGATACCAAATTTATTATTGATCGGCGGGAGTTTTTTCGCCGGCATGGGCGCTACATGCACAATTTCGTTTTCTTCGACCCACTCCACGATGCCGGATTTGTACAGCGCGCTTTCGATCTGTTTGATCAGATTGACTTTTTCATTTGGAATATCGACCACGTAGTAATTGTCCAGATTGGTCTGATCGGCAGCAGCCGGAAAAAATGCCCGTTCGGCACGCAGTTCGTACTTATCCAGCAACTTTCCGAGTTGAGCCAGTTGCGCCGATTCCTTTATTTCCATGAGCAATTCCCCCGCTTCATCCAATTCGTACGCCGGTAAGTTTTCCACAAAAGTTGTTTTCAGTTGCGTTTGGTAAAACCAAATATAGCCCATACTCAGCAAAATGCCACCCACGAGCAAAGCCGTGCGGTTCGGCATTAACATTCTGAAAAGGAAGCCGATAGCGCCCATTACAAGCAAATCGCGGAACAATACGCCTAGTTTATCACCAAACTGTGCATCTGCCGAGATCACACTCAGCAGATAGGTTCCCAGTGAGATCATCAACAATTTTCGGAAGTTTTGGGCGCGCTGCTCCTGGCGCTGCAACAGCATCCAGCCGATGAGCGATAAGACACTCGCCGTAAAAAAAGGCGCATATAACGAAGCTAGTAAGTCAAACATAGTCAAAAATTAAAGTGAAAATTTTACAAAAGGTACACAAAATGGTGCATTATTTCAACACTTGCGGATGAATATGGATTAATTTTCGGCGAACCAAAGTGTCGGCAAGACGAAATTTAACATTCAACCCTTGTCAGCCCTGCGATGTTTCTTCTTGTGTAACTGAAATTACTGTATTTTCCGGCAACTAATTTTATTTTTGCCGAATCAAAAAAAAAATCTACTAAAAGTAATCGAACATGGCAGCGGATATCGAACACGTAAAGACACTGATTATTGGCTCCGGCCCTGCGGGTTATACGGCAGCAATCTATGCAGCTCGTGCCAACCTCAGCCCGCTTTTATATACCGGGCAGGAACCAGGCGGTCAATTAACAACGACCACCGACGTAGAAAATTATCCCGGCTACCCGGATGGCATCATGGGACCGGAAATGATGGAAGATTTTCGCAAACAAGCGGAACGCTTTGGTACAGAAGTACGCTACGAACTGATTGCCAAAGTTGACTTCAGCGGCCCGGTGCATAAAGCCTGGACCGACTCGGGCAAGGAAATCCATGCGGATACGATCATCATCGCCACCGGCGCCAGTGCCAAGTGGCTGGGGCTGGAATCGGAGCAACGCCTCGCACGCGAAGGCAAAGGCGTGTCGGCTTGTGCGGTTTGTGATGGCTTTTTCTATCGCGGCAAGGACGTAGCGGTGGTCGGTGGCGGCGATACGGCTGCGGAGGAATCAACCTACCTGGCCAAGCTTTGCAAAACCGTGCACCTGCTCGTCCGTCGCGATGAAATGCGCGCTTCCAAGATCATGCAGGAACGCGTGCTGAAAACGCCCAATATTAACATTCACTGGCATACCGAAGCGGAGGAAATTCTGGCCGACGATACGGTGACTGGGGTGCAGGTGATCAACAACCAAACGCAGGAAAAAAAGGTCATCCCGATTCAGGGCTTCTTTGTGGCGATCGGTCACAAACCGAATACCGATGTTTTCAAAGACTGGCTCGATACGGATGATGTCGGCTACATTATTACGAAAAATGGTTCTACGAAAACCAATGTAGAAGGCGTTTTCGCCAGTGGCGACGCGCAGGACAGCATTTACCGGCAGGCGGTAACGGCAGCGGGCACCGGCTGCATGGCCGCGCTGGATGCCGAGCGTTATCTCGCGGAAAAAGGCATTGTTTAAAAACCAATTTTTCAGGTAAAAAGACCAAACTGTTTAGAATTGATGTGCGCCGGGTTTAGTATTCTCGGCGTTATTTCTTATTTTTGGAATCATTTGAATATTCAACCGTCAAACCTTAAAACCTGAATTCAATATGTCTGTAGCAACTTCCACCCGTTTTCGTCCCGGCGTACTGCACGGCGATGAAGTTACCGAATTGCTGAATTATGCCAATGCCAACAACTTCGCCCTTCCGGCGGTCAACGTCATTGGTACCAACTCGATCAACGCCGTGCTGGAAACTGCCCGCGAAGTCAATTCTCCCGTTATCATCCAGTTTTCCAATGGCGGCGGCGCTTTTTTTGCTGGCAAGAGCGTTTCCAATAGCGACCAGAAAGCCGCTATCGAAGGCTCCATTTCCGGCGCCATACACGTGCACCGCATGGCGGAGGTATATGGCGTGCCGGTTATCATGCACACGGACCACTGCGCTAAAAAACTCCTGCCGTGGGTGGACGGGCTGCTAACTTTTGGCGAAGAATTTTACAAAAAGAATGGCTTCCCGCTGTACAGTTCACACATGCTCGACCTGTCGGAAGAACCGCTGGAAGAGAATGTCGAAACCTGCGTGCGCTACCTTAAGCGCATGGATAAACTCGGCATGACCCTGGAAATCGAACTCGGCGTGACCGGCGGCGAGGAAGACGGCGTGGATAATTCCGATGTGGACAACGCCTTGCTCTATACGCAGCCGCAAGAGGTGGATTATGCGTACGAGCACCTCAGCAAGGTGAGCAATCGCTTCACCGTAGCGGCGGCTTTCGGCAATGTACACGGGGTTTACAAACCAGGCAATGTGCAACTTCGCCCGATCATCCTGAAAAACTCGCAGGATTATATCAAAGAAAAACATGGGCTGTCGGGAGAAACACCGATTAACTTTGTATTTCACGGCGGCTCCGGCTCTTCCCGCGAAGAAATTCGCGAAGC
>CAZFBU010000124.1:0-4291 GCA_964517175.1 uncultured Saprospiraceae bacterium | reverse complement strand
GCAGCCTGCCAACAAGAGGATGATGATGAAAATATAATTCTTATCGAAGACTTTTCGAGTGCCGAAAAGTTACGGTTTGCTCATTGAAAATTCGTAACCGAGGGAGAATTGCAAGTTGCGGTTTTGTTGTTTGACACGCGCCCCTGGTTCGCCGTTTTCGTCGGAATATCTGACACTTGTTACACTGGAAAAGCCGTGCACGTATCTTGCTGTGAAGGATACCTGTTTCAGAACATAAAACCTGAGACCTCCGCTAAGCCCGATATCCCACTCCTGGTCATAAATGTCTTTTGCCGTAAAGGGAGCGTTGCGCTCCATCCGTTCAAAACTGGCAGCAAAACGATATCCCACCTGCGGCCCGAATTCTATCCGTAGCCGGGGAATCAATTCATAGTAAGCAAGAACCGGCAGCGAGAGATAATGGAGGTTGAGTGTGTTTCCGGCCGGATCGTTTTCGACTTTAATCCGGGTTCCTTTCAATTCGTAGAGCAATTCCGTTGCAACGCCCAACTTACCGGACAAAGCATGATGGAGGGTAACGCCTCCCAGATAGCTGGCACGCGTATCGTGAATATCGCTGTTCAGATGCTCGGGTACGTCTTTAATGACAATATTCGCGAGCCCTGCGCCGGCTTTTACGCCGAGGGTTGTCTGTGCATAAACAGCTTTGCCAAAGCAAAATAACGCTACAAAGGCTATGAGAAAATTCTTCATAGAGGAAGGCATTTAAGTGATTTCTATATTTCACGAACGGCAAATTATCATCTGCATTGCATCAAGTTCTGATTTTTAGTTTTTATTAAGAAACACGCGATCAGAGCCCCAGCAGATTTTTAATTAAATAGGCAATACTGATGCCCCAGTAATTGCCAATCGCGTAACCCAGCAATCCCATGGAAATGCCGGAGAAAACCAGTTCTTTATTTTTGATCACGGTAGCAATTTGCCCGACAAAAGCCGGTCCGTAGAGCGCGGCCGTGGCGGTCAGCATCATGGTATCCCGATCGATATTGAACAGGCGCGCCAGCAGCGCATGCAATGTCACAATGCTCAGCAACACGCAGCCAACGTAAGCAATGTAATACTGCCCGGTACGGATAATTTCGCTAAAATTCGCCAGAGAGCCGATCGCCACGCAAAATGCCAGCAGGAAGAGTTCTCCGGTTTCAAAGGTGCCCCGCCAACTGCGGATGCGCGGCACAAAAGATGCGCCCACACTCAGGCTCGTGAGCATCAGCATGATGAAAATAGTTTGGCTGAGGTTGCCAAAGAGAAGCCAGGTGAGACCAACCGCAGCGCCGATGATACCAACGGTCAGCGCAATGCCTTTCAGGCTGTCGCGCAGCGACATAGCAGAGATGGTCATATCTTTCTGCAAAGATTCGTGGGTACTGCCATCCTGAAATTTTGGTAAAAAAAAACCAAAAAAACGATGGGCTACCGAGGTCAGAAAAATGAGCAGTACGGCACCGGTGGCAATATCTGCGGCATTGACGAGAATGATGGTTTCTTCCGTTGCACCCAGCGCAAAAGCAACGCCCTGCATGTTGGGCGTGCCACCGGTGTATAGCCCGGCCACCATCCCCGAAATTTTCCAGGCATCGGTGAAACGATCCTGAAAAAAATACATCATTGCCGTTACCGAAATCAGCCCACTTATTGCGCAAAGCGCAAACGAAAGCAGCGTCTTATTCGCATAGCGCATCCACTGCGGTAAATTCGTGGCGTATAATAAAAGTGGAATGGCGAACAAAATACTCGCTTCGCTCGCCGTGCGCGCCAGTTCCCGGTCGATAGGAAAAAAGCATGCATTGCCCAGTAAAATGCCCAGTGCATAGCACAACACCACCGGCGTCAACCAGCCCCGGAAGCCGCGCTGACGAGCCAGCCATTTGCTGATAAACGGGAAGACGACGATGATGGTCACCTGCAGTATATTCCAGATCATGTTCGTTTTTTGTTCACGCCAATGCGAATACCGCCGTCATAGTCGATAGTCAGGCGACTGTTTTCCACGTTCGGGTTTTCCAGGAGCCAGTTCGCCATCGGATTGGTCAGGTGTTGTTCAATGGCGCGTTGCAGCGGGCGGGCGCCGTAGCGTTCGTCGAAGCCGGTATTGGCAAGCTTCCAGATCATGCGTTCGGCAAAATGAAGATCGAGTTTGCGTTTTACAAATCCCTCACGCTGTTTGAATTCATCCAACTCTTTGAGGGTAATTTGATAGACGTCGTCCTGTGTTAAAGGATTAAACAAGACCACTCCGTCAATCCGATTAAAAAACTCCGGTCGGAAATGCTGCTGCACTGCCGAGAGATATTGCTGTTCCTTGTTTACAGCATCGCGGAAGCCCAGAGAAGAACGATTGGAAGCGCCGAGGTTGGAGGTCATAATGATAATCGTGTTGCGGAAATTCGTCACCCGCCCGTAGGCATCCACCAGCAGCCCTTCATCCAGCACGGTGAGCAGGGCATCGAAGACGGAACGGTCGGCTTTTTCGACTTCATCGAGCAACAGTACGGCAAACGGACGTTCGCGAATTTCTTTGACCAGTTGTCCGACTTCCTGCCCGTCGCCGATGAAACGGCTGAGTTGGCCGGGGTGTTGAAACTCGCTCATATCGATGCGGATAAGCGGTGACTGCTGCTGCCCTTTACCAAAGAAATAATCGGCTAAAGCTTTAGCACTGGCGGTTTTGCCTACGCCGGTCGGACCGGCAAAAATGAGCGTGGCAATGGGCTTGAAAGGATTGTTGAGTCCTGCTTTATACACCTTCACAATATCCATGATGCGATTGACGGCGTCGGGTTGGCCGATGATGCGACTGTTAAAAAACATTCTCAGTTCCACCTGATCCAGCATCAGATCATCGCGCAGGAATAGCTCCGGCAGGCCGGTTTGTTCGGTAAATGTCCGGATAACGGTCTGGCGGTCTATTTTATCCGATTGGTTCAGTTGGCATTCGCTGATGCAGCGGCTCAAAAATTTGATACCCTTTCCCGGA
Source organism: uncultured Saprospiraceae bacterium (assembly GCA_964517175.1). GTDB lineage: Bacteria > Bacteroidota > Bacteroidia > Chitinophagales > Saprospiraceae > JADJNW01. The sequence goes on along the minus strand of CAZFBU010000124.1, from coordinate 1,290 downwards.
AAGCTTTCGTACGGATAGTAACGCAGCAGCAACCGATAGGTAAGGGAAAGCGCTTCCGGCGCTACGTTGATTCGGAGATTACGCTCCGCGTATTCCGCCAGCCGATTCAGGATGGTTTGTACGCTTTTTTCCGACAACTCTTCAATATTTACAACCTGAAAAGCAGCCACAAAGCCCGGCAACAAGCGACGCATGCTTTCCAATTCCTGGGGAGTGGCCTCGCCGATCATCTGAAGTTTGCCCCGTTGCATAAAGTTTTGCAGGAAAACCGCCACGCTGTCTTCCGCACCCTGTCCGCCGGTTTGCAACAACTGAATCACATTTTCTACCCAAAGAATGCCATTGACGACCGCCAGTTCGGCAACCAGAGCTTCGCACACTTCCTGCCATTCGCCCAGGTAGCGCGTACTAGCGGTGATGCGCTGGGGCTGAATGCGCCAGAAGGTATAATCCACTTGCTGCTCTTTGGAGCGGGCGGTTATCTTGCGAATTGCCTGCTTGAGCACCGCACTCTTGCCAACACCCGTATTGCCAACGATCAAAACATTGGATCGCGTGGCACTGATTTTGTTGATCACATCACTGACCTTGCTTTCCAACTCCCATGCCACTTCCGGCAGCGGGCTCAGCTTGCGCTGAACACTCTTCGCAAAAGGATATCGTTCGGTGAGGCTGTTTAGGGTTTTTAAATCGCGCTGATAATGGAAGCCATTCCATTGATACGGGCGGTCTTTTACCTTCAAGGTGATGACATCCAAATGGGGCTGCGGATATTGTAATAACTGGTAAATTTCTTCCGGTTGCATCTGATTCAGGGCGCCGGTAGCAAAATGCCGGATGAGCGCATCCAATTGATCGCTGTCATAGTAATAAAACCGTTGATTCAGCATCGGCAGGAAACACTCAAAATCATTGTACGTCGTTTCTCCGTAAATGGCTACCACCGGTATATCCACCACATGCGACAAAGGATAAGAGCCCCAATGGTCGCTGTAGGAAGGCTTAATCTGGATATTCACGATCTTCAGGCGCGGTTTGGGCATGTACATGGGTGCGTAGGAATTGTGCCGCCTGTATTGTTTTTGCAAATGCCGCGCCAAGAGCGTTTTCAAGCTGCGTATATCGCGCTCAATGACCTCAAATTCGGTGCCGATGAGCAATCCCAGCACCATATCTGCGTTCAATTCAAAATAGAGCAACGGATAATTGATTTGATCCATGTCGAATAAGATTTGTGCTAAGCTGTTGCCGTAAATGTAAAAAAAGTTATTTTAGGCTTTGATTCTATTA
>CAZFBU010000123.1:0-12810 GCA_964517175.1 uncultured Saprospiraceae bacterium | reverse complement strand
GTGCGGGTGGAGGGACTTCCCGATTATCATCGGGATAGACTTCTCGCCCCTCAACCCTTACTTTAGTGCGGGTGGAGGGACTCGAACCCCCACGCCGTGAAGCACTAGATCCTAAGTCTAGCGTGTCTACCAATTTCACCACACCCGCATGTTTTGACCAAAACATTTGCCAAATGCTTTGGTTTTAAGCTTGAAAGGTATATGTCAAACGTTTATTTGAAACCGTTTTTTCAAAAGCGTTGCAAAGATAAAATCTTTTTTTGGAAAAAATTGTCTGTTGTCCTTTTTTCTCCTTTAAAAAGTGAGAACTTCTGGTGTTATAAACAATATTTTTAGTTAGATTTGTATAATCGCCTATTTTTAAAAAGAACAGAGAAAACGCCTACATGATTCCCGACTAAAAAAAAGCCAATCCATTGCCCTTGAACATTAAAACGCAGGATTGTTATGACCATTACAACGGAGACGACGCTACTGCAACAGCCGTCGGAAAAAAAGCTGATTCAACATGCCTATCGAAAGCTCATCCGTTCGATCAAGAGCGAGTTGAACAAAGAAGACCGGAAAAACATACGCGCCGCTTACGAATTGGCGCTGGAGGCTCACAAAGACCAACGCCGTAAGTCGGGCGAACCCTACATACTGCACCCCATTGCCGTGGCGACGATCTGCGCCGAAGAGATCGGGCTGGGGCCCACCGCCATTGTTTCTGCGCTTCTGCACGATGTGGTAGAAGATACCGATATTACCCTCGATGAAATAGGCATGCAATTTGGCGAACGCATCCAGGAGATTGTCGATGGATTGACCAAGCTGGACAGTGCCTACAACGCCGAAAGCCCACAGGCAGAAAACTTTCGCAAGGTGCTCAGCACGCTGGTGGACGATGTGCGCGTGGTGCTCATCAAAATGGCCGACCGCCTGCACAACATGCGTACGTTGGGTGCCATGCCCCGCCACAAGCAATTGAAAATTGCCGCTGAGACGAGCTATATTTATGCCCCCCTGGCGCACCGGCTTGGGTTATATACCTTCAAGACGGAGTTTCTGGACTTGTGTATGAAAATCAACGAACCGGATACTTACAAGGAAATTGCCGCCAAGTTGCAACAAACCAAACGCGAACGCAATCGCTACATCAACGAATTTATCAAACCCCTGGAAGGCCGCCTGACCGAACTCGAAATCCCTTACAAAATTATAGGTCGCCCGAAATCTATCCACTCTATCTGGAATAAGATCAAGCACAAACAGGTGTCCTTCGAAGAAATATACGACCTTTTTGCCGTACGCATCGTCCTGGACGTGCCCGTCGAAAAGGAAAAACTCATCTGCTGGCAGGTTTATTCCATCGTCACGGATGTGCACAAACCCCTGCCGGAACGCCTCAAAGACTGGATCACGGTGCCCAAATCCAATGGCTATGAATCTTTGCACACCACTGTAGTCGGCCCGAAAGGGCGCTTTGTGGAGGTGCAAATCCGCACGACCCGCATGGATGAAATCGCCGAACGTGGCTTCGCCGCCCACTGGAAGTACAAAGGAGTGAACGACCAGCCGGATGTGTATGAGCGCTGGCTCGATAGCGTACGCGAAACCCTTGACGACCCCACGAGCGATGCAGTAGAGTTTCTGTGGGATTTCAAATCCAACAGTTTGTTCAATGAGGAGGTCTATGTTTATACCCCAAAAGGAGAGCTTAAAATTTTGCCGAAAGGCGCTACCGCCCTGGATTTTGCGTTCAGCATACACACCGACATTGGCTACCACTACCGTGCTGCCAAAGTGAACAACCGGCTGGTGCCCATGGGGTACAAATTGCAAAACGGCGATCAGGTCAGTATTGAAACCGATAAAAACCAGAAGCCCAATGAAGAGTGGCTGAAGTCCGTCAGTACCGGCAAAGCTAAAGCCAAGATCCGCTCGGTGATGAAGGAAGAGATGCGCCGAAAGGGCGAACTGGGCAAGGAAGCGCTGGAGCGCAAACTCAAAAACCTGAAGGTCGATTTCGAGGAGAGCATCGAAACGCTGGTGAAGTACTATGGTTACACTTCGCATGCCCTACTCTATTACAATATTGCGGAGGGAATTTTGCATATACCGGAAATTTTCAAATTGTTTAAAGCAGAAAATGGTTCGTTGGTTGAAATACAGGAAGATACGCCCCGCCGCATAACGGACGACACCGGAGCTGCCGACGCGCCCCCACCCCGCCGCACGCCGACGGGCAAAGTGCGCCTCACCATCAATGGCGAATCGGCGGAACGCTATGAATATTCTTTCGCTACTTGCTGCAATCCTTTGCCAGGCGATGATATTTTTGCCTATCTGACGGCAAATGCGGGTCTGAAAATTCACCGCACCAACTGCCCGAATGCAACCAACCTGATGGCAAACTATGGCTATCGAATTATGAAAGCCGACTGGCAGGAAGTGGGCGAAACGAGCTTCATCACAACGCTGCTGGTGGTCGGCATTGACGATGGGCCAGGCGTTATTCAGCAGATCACGCAGGAAGTTTCCAATAATCTTGGGCTGAACATTCGCTCCATGTCTATCGCCGGAAATGAGGGTTACTTCGAGGGCAAGATCAAGCTCATGGTCGCAAATACGAACCAACTGAACACCGTGATCGCCAATCTGGAGAACTTAGCGCAAGTTTCAAGCGTTACCAGAATAGATGAAGAGTGAAATGTTGGGATACTTGTCCGCCCTATGGCGGATTGAGATATTTATTCGCCTTTCGGCGGATTGGGATATTTTGCTTTCATCGGAATTAGCAATTAAGAATCAATAATTTTTATAATGTCGGCACAAAGGAATCAAGAGGAGATTATTAAGGAGGTGAAGAATATTTTTGCTTCGCATCTGGAAAATAGCAATTTCCGGAAAACACCGGAGCGTTTTGCCATACTGGAGGAAATCTACCGGCGCAACGACCACTTCGATGCGGAGGCATTGTACATTCACATGAAAAACCAAAACTACCGCGTGAGCCGCGCAACGGTTTACAACACGCTGGAACTGCTGGTCAACTGCGATCTGGTGAAAAAACACCAATTTGGCAAAAACCTGGCGCAGTACGAAAAATCCTACGGCTACAAGCAGCACGATCACCTGATCTGCGTGGATTGTGGCAAGGTGCTGGAGTTTTGCGACCCGCGCATCCAGCAGATCAAGAACATGATGGGCGAGTTGCTGCACTTTAAGGTGACACACCACGCACTCAACCTTTACGGGCAGTGCGACGGTGCCTGCGAGCGCAAAAAAGATGCGCAAAAGAATACCACCCTTCCCGAAGTAGAGAAGAATTAATGCTCATTCTGATTGGATTTGATTTTCATTTATTAAATTTGTGGGGTTTTGTGCAGATTTAAGTGTAATGACATTCAATACAAAAAAGATATATTGTTCTGATTTTTAAAGCCTAACGGACAGTCACAACATGTCGGTTAGGTTTTTATAATTTTAAACGAACCCCTTAAATCCGAAACTTTATTAACCAGAAACAAACAAACGTATGGCAATAGACGTATTACTCGGCTTGCAGTGGGGCGACGAAGGAAAAGGCAAAATCGTTGATTATCTGGCACCACAATATGATATAGTTGCCCGCTTTCAGGGTGGCCCAAATGCCGGGCACACGTTGAAATTTGACGGCAAAAAATTCGTTTTACACACCATTCCTTCCGGCATCTTCCGCGAAGATATTATCAACCTGATCGGCAATGGCGTGGTGATTGATCCCATTACGCTGGCGAAGGAAATCGCCGCCCTGCACGCGACCGGCGTCCGTTTTGAAAACCGGTTGCTCGTGGCGCGCAAGGCACACCTCATTCTGCCAACGCACCGCTTGCTGGATGCAGCTTCTGAAGCAGCCAAAGGTCAGGAGAAGATCGGCTCCACGCTTAAGGGCATTGGCCCGACGTACATGGACAAAACCGGCCGGAATGGCTTGCGCGTCGGCGATATCAACCGCAGAGATTTCAAAGCCCGCTACCAGGCACTGAAGGAAAAGCACCTGAACCTGGTGAAGCTTTATCCGCCCATTGTTTTTGACCTGGCGGCAGAGGAGGAAAAGTGGTTTGCCAGCCTGGAAGAACTGCGTAAACTAGAGCAGGTGAACGGCGAATACTTCATCCATCAGGCGCTGGAAGCCGGCAAGCGCATCCTCGCCGAGGGCGCGCAGGGTTCTATGCTCGATATTGATTTCGGTACGTATCCATTTGTGACGTCTTCCAATACCATCACCGCTGGCGTTTGCACGGGTTTGGGTGTAGCGCCCGGCAAAATCGGTCAGGTCATCGGCATCACCAAAGCATACTGCACGCGCGTGGGTTCAGGTCCTTTCCCAACCGAACTGGAAGACGAAGTCGGTGAGCAACTGCGCAAGGAAGGGCAGGAATTTGGTGCCACGACCGGTCGCCCGCGCCGCTGCGGCTGGATCGATCTGCCGCAGCTTCGCTACACCATCATGCTGAATGGCGTGACCCAACTGGTCGTCACCAAAATCGACGTACTGAATATTTTTGCTACGATCAAAGCGGCGAATGCCTACCGCCTGAACGGCAAAACGACAGATGAGTTACCCTACGATCTGTGCGATTACGACGTCGATCCGCAGTATGAAAATTTCCAGGGCTGGGAGCAGTCGCTCGAAGCGATCGAAGATTACGACGATCTGCCACCCGCTGCCCGCGCTTACCTCGAAGCGCTGGAAGAAAGGCTGGGCGTGCCGATCACTATGGTTTCTACCGGACCGGAGCGCCAGCAATTGATCTTGAAAGAGGTGAAGGAGGTGGTGTAAATGTTTAAAGTTTGGTTTATCTTGAGTACGATTAGTATTATACAGCGTAACATATATCCAAAATGCCATATTCTTATACAAACAGACATGGAAAAATCCACTTTTTCAAGGCGGTAAAAACTAAGAAAGGTGGGGTACGTTATTCGGTGACTCGATCAGCTAACTTCGATAATCTTATCGAAAAAATACCGGATGGCTTTGAAATAGCAGAATTGCCAGAAGAAGCCAGAGTCGTAATTCGAAAAATTGTACCTGTCAATACAACTAATGAGGAAAAAGATATACTCCATCAAGCGATCGAGAAATATTCCGCAATAAAGGATTTTTTCATTCACACAGAGCGAGACGCTTTGACCGTATTTTACTCTCAATTTAACCATGCAGGCGGACAAGAGGAAAATCTTTCCGCTGAACAAGCCATCGAAAATTACGGAGAAGCCGTTAATACATGGAAACGGTATTTTGATGCGCTGCGATTTGTACTGATAGACGAAGAAAAACGACTATTCCAAGCGGAACGTAGAGTTTATTTAGGTTTCTACAATAATGAATACTGTAAAATCGGTAATGCAGATAACCTGAAAGCTTTAGCCCAACAATTCGGTCAACATCTTGGCAGGGATTCCTTTTTTGGCATTGTACCGGAAGGCTTTGAGGAATAAAAAAGGTCGTTTCTTTCGGTCGGTTTTAAGGGAGCATTCACGCACGCTGTTGTGTGCGCTGTCTGATTATAGCCAGGTGATGGTTTACTCAAATTGGAAGAACAAATAAGGACGCAATAAAGGTAGGCAATAAAGAGACTATTACTCATTTTACGGGACTTTAAAAACGAGATATAGATATTTTCTATCAAAAAGTGAATTTGATAGAGGACGATAGGGTCCCGATTGATCGATGCAAGGGCTGTGCCGCCAAAAAATGGATTGGTGGTTTGTGCAAAATCGCCGTAAAAGGTTGCAGGGGTTGGATTGGCGTTCGGAAACGCAACCGTTTTCCGTTTGTACCGTTATTACTCTTAAACTTTGAACGTGAAACTCCTGGAATTCACCGAACGAGGCATTTACTGTCCGCAGGCGGAGGTCTATATCGATCCGTGGCGACCGGTGGCGCGCGCGCTCATCACGCACGGGCACAGCGACCACGCCCGCTGGGGGCATCAGCATTATCTGTGCACGGAGTCGGCAGCTCCGGTGATGCGCTATCGCCTGGGCGAGGTAAAAATGGAAACCATTGCGTATGGCGAGGTGCGAACGATCAACGGCGTCCGGTTTTCCTTTCATCCGGCGGGGCATGTATTAGGTTCAGCGCAAATCAGAGCCGAGTACAAAGGAGAAATTGTGGTCGTCTCCGGCGATTACAAAATCGAAGATGACGGACTGGCAGAGCCATTCGAACCACTCCAATGCCACGCTTTTATTACTGAATGTACCTTTGGATTGCCCGTTTACCGCTGGAAACCGCAGCAGGAAGTGTTCGATAACATCAACGACTGGTGGCGGCAAAACCAGGCGGATGGAAAAGTCAGCGTATTGTCGGCTTATGCCCTGGGCAAGGCGCAGCGCATTCTCACCAACCTGCACCCTTCCATCGGTAAGATTTACACCCACGGCGCGATCGAAAACACGAATGAAATCATTCGCCAACAAGGTGTTACGCTTCCCGAAACCATTCGCGTGACACAGGACATCAGCAAAAAAGATTTTATCGGCAATCTGGTGCTGGCGACGCCTTCGGCGCTCGGCGGCCCGTGGATGAAAAAGTTCAAGCCCGCTTCGGTCGGCATTGCCTCCGGCTGGATGGCGTTGCGGGGCGCTCGCAGGCGGCGCGCGGCGGACCGGGGCTTTGTGCTCAGCGATCATGCCGATTGGGAAGGATTGAATACGGCGATCAAGGCAACCGGCGCGGAGGAGATTTTCGTGACCCACGGCTACACCGGCATTTTCCGGAAGTGGCTGCTGGAGCAAGGCTACCATGCCCACGAAGTCAGCACCGAATACGAAGGCGAAGCCAATGAATTGGAGGAGAAAAATGAAGAAGATTGATTTTTGAAGTTGAGAGAGAGTTTAAAAGGTTCAGAAAGGTTTAGAAGGTTTATGATAGTTTAAAGGGTTTAGTTTTAACCCTCTCAACCTACTAAACCCACTCAACCTACTCCACTTCCTAAACCCCATCAACCTCCTAAACTTCCTAAACTTTTTTTCATGAAAGACTTCGCAGATTTATTCATCAAGCTGGATCAAACCAACAAAACCAACGCCAAGGTCGATGCGCTGGTCGGGTATTTCGAGCAGGCGACAGATTCGGACCGGCTTTGGACGATGGCGCTGATGTCGCACCGCCGACCACGACGCACGGTGAATACCACGTTGTTGCGCACCTGGGCGGCGGCGTACAGCGGGGTGCCGTTGTGGTTGTTTGAAGAGTCGTACCACGTGGTCGGCGATCTGGCGGAGACGATTGCGCTGGTTTTGCCGAAAAAAGAAGAAGACCACGAAAAATCTTTGACAGATTGGGTGAATTACATCCAGGATCTGAAAGACCTGGACGATTCCGAAAAAAGAACGCAAATTTTTGCCGCCTGGTCGAGTATGAATTACGAAGAGCGCTTCATTTTCAATAAGCTAATCACGGGTGGATTTCGAGTTGGCGTTTCGCAAAAGCTGATGGTACGCGCCCTGTCCAGGTTCTCCGGCGTGGAAGAAAACCTGCTGGCGCACCGTCTCATGGGCAACTGGTCGCCCGACGATACGACCTTCAAGGAACTCGTTTTTGAAGAACATCCGCAGGATGATATTTCCCGACCCTATCCGTTCTACCTGGCGTATCAATTGGATGAAAAACCCGAAAACCTGGGCGAACCCGCCGGGTGGCAAGCCGAGTACAAATGGGACGGCATTCGCGGGCAGGTGATCGTGCGGGAGGATGAAATTTTCGTCTGGTCGCGGGGCGAAGAACTGGTCACCGATAAATTCCCGGAGTACGAACCACTCGCAAAACTCCTGCCCAACGGCACCGTGCTCGACGGAGAAATTTTACCATTCAAAGATGGCAAACCACTTTCCTTCAATGTATTACAAACGCGAATCGGTCGCAAAAACATCACCAAAAAGCACCTCGAATCAGCGCCGGTCGCGCTGATGGCATACGATCTGCTGGAGTGGCAGGGCAAAGACATTCGGCAAGAGCCGATGCAAAAACGACGTGAACTGTTGGAAAACTTAGTTGCCAAACACAACACCAATGGCACGCTCCTGCTCTCCGATACCGTTGAATTTAACACCTGGAATGAGCTGGCAGAACTGAGAGAGAATGCCCGCGAGCAGCACAGCGAGGGCATCATGCTCAAGCGCAAGGACTCGCCCTACCGCACCGGGCGCAAGCGCGGCGACTGGTGGAAGTGGAAAGTTGATCCGCTGACGATTGATGCGGTGATGATCTACGCGCAACGCGGGCACGGTCGGCGGGCGAATTTGTACACCGATTTCACTTTCGCGGTTTGGGATGGCGACAACCTGGTGCCCTTCACCAAAGCCTATTCCGGCCTGACGGATAAGGAATTCAACGAAATTACCAACTGGGTGAAGAAAAATACCGTCGAGCGTTTCGGTCCGGTGCGCAGCGTAACTCCCTACCATGTTTTTGAAATTGCCTTTGAAGGCATCCAGGAATCGAGCCGCCACAAATCAGGCGTGGCGTTGCGCTTCCCGCGCATCAGTCGCTGGCGCAAGGACAAACCCAAAGAAGAAGCGAATACGCGGGAGGATTTGCTGGGAATTTTGCGGCAAGTGAGCGGTTAGCAGCGGCAGTCAGCTGTTGATTGCAACAATTCATTCAAAACTTGCGGTAGGAAGTTCACCACTTACAACCGCTTATTTCAGGCGTGCGTAAGCTCCGCTCTTAGTTCATAAGGCTTTCATCCCGTAAATGATCTGGATGTGTACGCCAGCCGATTACCCCAGCAACCCCGCCACCGCAAACGTAATGTATTCCAGAAAAAACAGCAACCAGATAAACTGGTAATATTTCGCGAAATGCGTTTGCAGATGCTTGCGCACGCGCAGGTTCACAATCCAAAGCGTGGTGAGCAAAAACAAATGCGCTGCAACGAAGAAGGCGGTTTGCAGGTGCAGTTCCAGCACAAAGGGCGCGATCAGCAAGCCGATGTAAATCGCTGTAATTAAGCCATTTCCGATGTAAAAAACGTTCCGTGCGCCAAGCCGCAGGGATAGCGTCCGGATGTTGTGCTTTTCGTCGCCCGCCATGTCGGGAATATCTTTAAACCACGCTATAATGATGCTGTAAATAAAAATTGTGGCGGTGAGTAGCCAGATTACGGATGGGATATTTTCTCTGGCATTAACGATGGAATTGAAATGCAGGAATAACAATAAATTTACAATCAAACCCCGTACCGCGATAATGCAAAATGCCGCCCAAAAATAGAAACGCTTCAAGCGAATGGGAGGTAGTGAATACATGGTGCCGAGCATGAGGCTCAACCAGACCGTCAGCGCGAGGTAACGCCCCAAAGTAAAAGCAATCAGCATGGAAATAACAACCGAAATGGCAATAATTCGATAGCCAGTTTGCATCGAAAAAGTGCCCGAAGCCAGCGGAAGATAGGGTTTATTTATTTTGTCAATCTCAATATCGGTGATTTGATTCAAACCGACGATGTAAATATTCGCACCCAGGCAACTGATGAGGGTGAGTATCAGCGTTGGCAGGTGCCAGTTTTGACCATCGGAAAAAGACAACGCCAGCAGGTACAGGCAGGTGATGCTCAGCGTCGTACCGATGACCGTGTGTAAGCGCGAAAAACGGATGAAATTTGTAATGAAACTCATGATTTCTGACCTTGAAAAACGGCATATTTGATAATTCCTTCCCGGAAGCCCTGCTGCATGTATCGCATCGCATAGGCGCCCCGCATCGTGGACCAGCCCGACCGGAGCAAGCCGCGCACACTGCGCCAACTCATTGCAGACTGGATCACGGCACCCCAGAATGGCTTGACCGCTTCGCTCCAGTCCGCTGTTTTTATGTTTTGAAAATCTAATGCTTGTATCATATCTTCGTAATCTTTCGGCGAGATCATCGGTGGTAAATGATACAATTCGCAAATATTTTCAATAACATTTTTCTCCCTTTCGGTCAATGTCGGCGGCACATCGCGATGGCACCAGGTAATCATGAGAAACTTGCCACCGGGTTTGAGCAATTTGTGAAATATTTCCAACAGCCCTTTTTTATCAGCTATATGTTCGGCACTTTCTAATGACCAGATGAAGTCGAATTGACCATCCGCCTCGGTGAGCGTCATCATGTCTTGCGCCCGAATCTCAACCTGGTCTGTCAAGTTCACTTGCTCCGTGTACATCGCGGCGCGCTCGGCTTGTACCGGACTCAGCGTCAAGCCCAAAACCTTTGCATCAAATTTCTTTGCCAGATAGCGGGCACTACCACCCACGCCACAGCCCACATCCAGGATTTGTTTCGCAGTATCAACTTCGCCCCAGCGCAATAGTTCTTCGATCAAATCAATTTGCGCCTGCTGGTGCTCTTTGCGTTCCGTGCCATCCGCGCCGTAGTAGCCGTGGTGCATGTGTTCGCCCCAGACGTCCAGCCAGATTTGGGTGGAGCGGTCGTAGAAATGTTGGATGCGTTGGTTGAGGGTCATTTTAAAGTTATGATATTAAGATATTTATCCGCCTTTTGGCAGATTGGGATACTTGTCCGCGCTCTGGCGGATTTAGATATTAAAAAATGAGATAAATCAGCACCCCGATAATTACAAAAAATGCAATTAATGCGCCAATTTGATAGCCATTCAAACCCTCGCGATATTCCTCCGGCAAGTCCGGGTCGTTTTGACTTTGCAAATAGCCAACCATTGCAATCGGTATAAAAAGAAACCCGGCTAACGAACCTACGATTACTCGAACAATTAATTTTACCCAGCGCAGTGGCGTCATTTCCGGTTCTTCTTCATCCAGTGCATCCAGTGTTGTTTCCGGAATGGGCGAAACGCCCGGTGCAGGCTTCTTGCCGGCAATAGCAATGCCGTACTCGCTTTTGCTTCGAAACCAGCGCGGGCGAATGTAGCGCACTTCAATATCGGTAAAACCAGCTCGTTCAAACCACATGCGATATTCCTCGTCCATCGGAAAGAGCATCCAGGTATTGGCAATGAAGCGGGCAAAGGGATTCTGTGGTTCCAGCGGGCCAATGAGCAGGGCGATGCCGCCCGGTTTTATAACGCGATACGCTTCGGTGATGCCGCGCTGAGGGTTGGGCCAGTACTCAATGCTGCCGGCAGAGACGTAGCGGTCGAAAGAATCGGTCAGCGCGGGGATGTTTTCTGCATCGCCCAATCGGAAGGTGCAGCCTTTCAGATCTGGTTTGCGCCTGGCTTTTGCCATTTGGTGCGGGCTTTGATCCACGCAGGTAACCTGCTCTGGTTCCATGTATTCTACAATGCCTTCGGTGGTGAATCCCGTACCCGAACCCACGTCAATAACGGTGATATCAGGATGGTCGAGCTTGGCCAACTCCAGTGACTCATCCCGCATACGCAGCGTCCAGAAAAGCGGATTGACGAACTTGTCGTAAAAAACAGACAAAAAGCGATAAAACCAGTAAGCTTCTTTTTTATGTTGGACGAATCGCATGGAAGTAGGTGATTTTTATTTATTGTTGTTATTTGTTATTTGGGAATCTGGGGAAGATACGGGTTTATGCGTAATGGTGGTGACCGGGCAAATATCTTCGCAGACCATGCAAGCAATATCGCAGGGCGTATTGACGGCAATCGTGTCAAAATCACTGATAAAGTTCACCGGCTGCGGACAGACCGCTACGCAGGCCCCGCAGTTGATGCAGGCATTCCAGCCAATTTGAAAGGTAACGGGTTCGTTTTTTGCCATTTTAGAAATTGCTGATTGTTAATTAAGCATTCTAAATTTTCTTGTACTCTGAATGAGGGCTAAAATAACTAGACATCGTTTCGTAGAGCATTTGGTCGCGCATTGCTTCATCGTTATTTTTAAAAATCTCAGTTTTCACATCGTACAGTTTCCACATCTTGTTTCCTAATGGTTCCAACCATTTATCCTGATAACCTTTGAGGTTCTCTGCGGTTGGCGTTACTTCATTTTGGATTAAATCCGCTAAAAAATTACCCGCAATCAAACCGCCACTCAATGCCGTATGGATGCCGCCTCCGGTGATTGGGTTGACATGTCGAGCCGCATCGCCTACAAGGATCATATTATCAGCGTATTGCGTGCGCAATGGAGCTGCCAGAGGTACACCGCCACCTTGAATTTCCAGTGTTCGTGAATTTTTGAACCGCTCTTTGAAAAAAGATTGCTGTATAAATTTATCCAGATGCCACTGCGCATTTTTATCCGTCATCGTACGAATGACCCCCAGTCCAATTTCTGCGTAGCCGTGTCCTTTCGGGAATACCCAAGCGTAGCCGCCCGGCGCCCACTCGTGCCCAGTGATGAGTTCCAGCAAACCATCCGTTTCCACCTGATCCACAATAAATTGTAAGCAACTTGCCAACTCTGTCAGCTTGATGTGCGTGCGCAGACCCGCCCATTTGCCCACCTGCGATTGCAGCCCATCCGCACCGACGACGACGCGCGTTTTCAGCGATATTTCCTGATTGAATTTGCGAACTCGAAGCGTGCAACTATCCTGCCCATTTGGTTCGTAGCTCAGCCCCTCCGTTTTCAGCCAAACCTCCACACCGGCGCGCTCCGCCTGCGTCATCAGGTAGCGATCGAAGCGGCGGCGATCCACGACGTAACCGAGGGGTTTTTTACCATGCTCACTACCGTATTCGTCTCCTTTCAGTTGCCGATAATCAATGGTCGTTTTGTCACCGATTTGATTGTAAATGCCAAAACCATAGATTGCTTCGTGAATAAATTCTGCGCTTGGCTCAATGTTTACTTCCTCCAGTGCGTGCCGACTAACGGCACCCGAGCATTGGA
>CAZFBU010000122.1:0-13524 GCA_964517175.1 uncultured Saprospiraceae bacterium | reverse complement strand
TACGCCGATTATTTGACCTGGAAATTTGACGAGCGCGTCGAATTGATCAAGGGCAAGATTTTCAAGATGTCGCCGGCACCAAACCGGAAGCACCAGGTTATTGCGCGTAATTTGACACGCCCGATCCTGAATCGGTTTGCGAATGATTCCTGTCAGGCATATTTCGCGCCATTCGACGTCCGGCTGATCGATTCGAAGAAAAAGAAGAAAAAATCCGATAAAGACATTTACTCGGTGGTGCAGCCCGATATCTGCGTGATCTGTGATCCGGAAAAGCTGGATGACCGCGGCTGCCTGGGCGCGCCGGACTGGATCATTGAAATTCTGTCGCCGGGCAATAATAAAAAGGAAGTAGATAATAAATTCCGGCTCTACGAAGAAAATGGCGTCCGCGAATACTGGGTTGTTTATCCGTCGGAGCAGCACGTGCTCGTTTTTGACCTGGTGGGGGAGCACTACCAGCTTCGCAAGATTTATACCGGCGAAGACGCTGCGCCCGTCGGCATTTTCACCGATTTTGAAATCAACCTGCAGGAGGTCTTTGTAGAATAGCTTTCGCAAAAAGTTTTACCTTTGCGACTCGCCAATAAAAATTTGCAATTTTACAATCAACCATTTTCGATGAAACTCGGCATACCCAAGGGGACACGCGACTTTACCCCGGAACAAGTCATTAAACGAAATTACATTTTCGATACCGTTCGGCAGGTTTTCGTAAAATACGGCTATCAGCCGATCGAAACGCCAACTATGGAGTCTCTAGACACGCTCACCGGCAAATACGGCGAGGAAGGCGATAAGCTCCTGTTTCGCGTGCTGAAGCGCGGCGATAAGCTGGAAAAAGCATTGCAAAACAATCCGAGCGAAAGCGACCTGGCAGAGGACGGTTTGCGCTACGATCTGACCGTGCCGTTTGCGCGTTTTGTGGTGATGCACCAGAATGAGATTGCATTCCCGTTCAAGCGCTACCAGATACAGCCCGTGTGGCGCGCCGACCGTCCGCAGCGTGGGCGTTACCGCGAATTTTACCAGTGCGACGTGGATGTGGTGGGCTCGGATTCGCTGGTGTACGAAGCAGAATTGGCGCAGATTTACGACGAGGTTTTTGCCAAACTGGGTATCAACGTTATCATCAAGATTAATAATCGGAAAATATTGCAAGGCATTGCCGAAGCTGCGGGCGTGATGGATCATTTTGTGGATATGACAGTGGCGATTGACAAACTCGACAAGATTGGCATGGACGGCGTACGCAAGGAGATGAGCGAGCGCGGCATTCCGGCAGCGGCGATGGATAAAATTGAGGAAATTTTGCAGGTGAAATCGCTGGCGGAACTAAAGCCGCTTTTCGCGAATAGCAAGACCGGGAAAAAAGGCGTTGAAGAACTGGAAACGGTTTTTGATTTGCTTAGCACTTCCAACGCAACCAACGCGATCAATTTTGAAATTACCCTCGCACGGGGCTTGAGCTACTACACCGGCTGCATTTACGAAGTAGCGGTCAATACGGAAATTGAGGCGCAACAAAACATCAAAATGGGCAGCATTGGCGGCGGTGGTCGCTACGATGACCTGACCGGTGTTTTCGGGATGAAGGATGTTTCCGGCGTCGGTGTGAGCTTCGGGGCGGAGCGCATTTATGATGTGATGGAAGAACTGGATTTATTTCCAAAAGATAAAGCAGCGAGTTTGCAATTGCTGTTTATCGCATTCGATGAAAAGTCGCATCGCTATGCCTTCGAGTGCCTCGGCAAAGTGCGCGCAGCGACCATTAATTCTGAGTTATATCCGGACCCGGTGAAACTTAAAAAGCAGATGAAATACGCCAATGACCGCAATGTGCCCTACGTTGTGCTCATCGGCGATGAGGAAATGGCCAGCGGGCAGCTTTCGCTGAAAAATATGGCGAGCGGCGAACAGGAAAAGCTGGATTTGGAAAAGATCATTGCGAAGCTGAAATGAATCATTCATTGAATGAATGTGGCGGATGCCGGGGCGAATCGGTTGCTCTTTTGTTCAGATTTCGCAAATTCAAAGATTTACGAAGTCTCCTTCACCGTTTTGAACTACCATTTGATCTTTAGCTACGCTACAATCTTCAAACTCATGTCCAGGCTCGTAGCAGAGTGCGTCAACGCCCCAACAGAGATGTAATCTACGCCGGTAAGCGCTACCTTGCGCACATTGTGAATGTTGATGCCGCCGGAAGCTTCCGCTTCGAAGCGCTTGTTTACAATCGCGACCGCTTCCTGGAGTAAGGGTAATTCAAAATTGTCGAGCATGATGCGGGTGATATTGCCAACTTCCAGCACTTCGTACAGTTCCACCAGATTGCGCACTTCAACCGTGATGCCCAGGTTCTGCAAGCCTTTCTCCATCTTGTAAGCATGCACGCGCTCTATCGCCTGCCGGATACCGCCGCAGGCTTCGATGTGATTGTCTTTAATCATAAACCAATCGTACAAGCCATCGCGGTAGTTGTGGCAACCACCGAGACGTACCGCCCATTTTTCGAGGAAGCGGAGCAGGGGCGTTGTTTTGCGCGTATCGAGAATTTTGACAGGGAGGTCTTCCACTTCAAATTTAAAGCGATTGCTCAGGGTAGCCATACCGCTCATGCGTTGCATGGTATTGAGCGCCAGGCGTTCTGCCATGAGCAGCGCGCGGGTGTTGCATTCTACTTCAAAAGCAATATCGCCGTAGCTGACGGCTGCTCCGTCCTCTATAAATGTCTGAAAGCTGGTGCTGCTGTCCACTTTTTGAAAAATGCGGCGCGCCACTTCTACGCCGGCGATGATGCCAGGGTCTTTCACGAGCAATTTTGCGTGATTGCGCGCATCCGTGGGGATGCAAGCCAGCGAGGTATGATCGCCATCGCCAACATCTTCCCGCAGGCTGCGGTCAATAAATTCATCCAGCAGGGTAAATATTTCCGTTTTTGTGTGCATAGCTTGAGTTTGTAAGAAAAAATTGTGCAATCAAAACATGACCCCGAGTCGGATGGTAATGCCGTTGACTTTTCCTTTGGAATCTTCGCGCCGGTTGCCACGCCGGTCATCGAAAACAATGCCGTTGTCATCGGTGGCATCGGTAAAACCGACCTGGAATGCCAATCCACCCACGAGCGAAGTGCTTTCCGAGAGGCTGTATTCAACGCCCGCGCCCAACCCCCAAGAGAGGTTCAGGGCATTTACTTCCTTGCGAATGTTGATCTTTTCGGCATCGTCGCCTACGCCTACGCCCTGGATGGTGCCACGTGCCTGCGACTTGAGACCAATGGTCAGCTCGGGATGCACAAAGTAACGAATGTAGCCAAATTCGCGGGTGCGCAACTTCAAACCCACCGGAATTTCTACATATTGAACGCTGTATTTGAGGTTGACGCCGGCGGGCAGGGTATCCAGCGCATTGCCGAGGTCGGAGCGCGTCCAGTAAGAACCGCCAAAGTCGTA
Source organism: uncultured Saprospiraceae bacterium (assembly GCA_964517175.1). Classification (GTDB taxonomy): domain Bacteria; phylum Bacteroidota; class Bacteroidia; order Chitinophagales; family Saprospiraceae; genus JADJNW01. Next base: position 10,072 of record CAZFBU010000122.1, on the reverse strand, counting down.
CTGCAAGGTACCTCCGTGGTTGAATGCAAAACCCAAACCACCGGTAAATGCATAGTTTTCGCGAAAGTAGTACTCGCCCATCATGCCGAGCTTCAGCCCGAGGTTGGTGCCGCTGGGGTTGATGCGGTTGTCGCTGGTATTCATCCACGAAAAAACAGGACTTACCTGAAAGCCAAAGCGAATGTCGTTTTGTGCCGAGCTAATTGTTTGAAAAACAATAAAAAAAGCTGCGATCGCTACAATTTTTTTCATCATTCGATTGTTTTGGTTTTGAATTTGAGAATTGACCTAATCTTGACCCACTAAAACGTACTTTGTGTGCCAAAAAGTGCAATTTTGCCGCAAAGTTAGTGCTTGGACAACAAAAAAAGGTGCTTTTGGACATATGAGTTATAAAAAAGAACTCCTTTTCTTCTTTGCAACGACCATTTCACTGATTGGTTGCCAGAATGATGAGCAAATCCCTGATGTTTCAGCTATTGAAGTGGACGTGCAGGTGCGTCGCTTCGAGCAGGATATCTTCCGCCTGGATACGAGCAATATGGCGGCAGGCTTGCAGCAATTGGAGGCAGCGTACCCGGAATTCAGCAAAATTTACTTCGGACAAATCCTGGGCTCTACCGATTCGATGATCGCGCCGCAGGGGCACGCCGAGTACGTAAAGGGCTTCATTCGCTACCCGAGCGTGCAGCAATTGTTCGATACAACACAAATCATTTATGGCGATTTTGGCGCGCAGCGGCAGGAATTTGAGCAGGCATTCAGGTTTTTAAAATATTACTTCCCGGAGCAACCAACCCCGAATGTGACGACGTTTATTTCCGAATATTCCATCGCGGCTTTCATTTACGGTGAAAGTCAGTTGGCGGTCGGGCTTGATCTATTCCTGGGTTCGGATTATCCTTATTTGCAATATAACCCGGGGAATACCAATTTTTCGGCATATCTCACCCGCACTTTTAATCCGGAGCACCTGGCTGCCAAAACCCTGCAACCGCTCGTTGCCGATCTGACCGGTACGTCTCGCGGCAATCGCCTGCTGGATATGATGGTGCACAACGGAAAAGAATTGTACATCCTGGACAAGCTGCTGCCGCATGCGCCGGATAGTGTGAAATTTGAAGCGACAGCAGCACAAATGGCCTGGCTGAATGATAATGAGTTGGAAATGTGGGCGTATTTTTTGAAAGAAACAGACGGAGGAGGCACGAATTTGCTCTACTCCAGTGATTGGCAAAATATTCGCAAGTACGTCGAGTACAGCCCGAGTTCGCCGGGTATGCCGCCGGAAGCGCCGGGGCGTACTGCCAATTGGCTGGGCTGGAAAATCGTGGAAGCTTACATGAAAGAGCACCCGGAAGCAACTATGCAGGATTTGATTGCGATGCAGGATGCACAGCAACTTCTGGATGCGTCCCGGTATCGACCGCGTCGGTGATTGAACTGTTTTGGTAGAAAAATTGTAAAATTTGTAACTTGCATCGAAACCTGATTTATCAAAAATGAGCGAAAGAGCAATACCTTTAGTTGATTTAGCAAAATTTGTGGACGGCACAGCGGCTCAGCGCGCGGATTTCGTGGCGGAGTTGGGCAAGGCATTCCACGAGATTGGTTTTGTGGGCGTCGTCAATCACGGTGTGCCCAAGCAACTGATCGAAGATTTCTACCACGCATCCAGGAATTTTTTTGCATTGCCAACGGAAGTCAAACGGCAGTATGAAATACCGGGCATGGCGGGGCAGCGCGGCTATACTTCCTTCGGCAAGGAGCACGCGAAGCAATCCAGGGTTGCCGACCTAAAAGAGTTTTTCCAGATCGGACAGGAAGTGACTGATGACGATCCAGTCAAGAATCAGTACCCGAAGAACGTGCAGGTAGCGGAGGTGCCGGAATTTTTGGGGTTGGGTATCCGCTTGTACCAGGCTTTTGAGCATTCGGGAGCGGAATTGCTGCGGGCGATTGCCATTCATCTTGATCTGGGCGAAAATTATTTCGATAATGCTATTCACAATGGCAATAGCATTTTGCGGGCGATCCACTACCCGCCGATCACACAGGAACCGGCATCGGCCATCCGGGCGGAGCAGCACGAAGATATCAATCTGATCACCTTGCTCGTGGGGGCATCTGCTGGCGGCTTGCAAGTGTTGAATAAACAAGGCGAATGGCTGGATATCATGCCGGAGGAAGATGAGATCGTTATCAATGTGGGCGATATGCTGCAGCGTTTGACGAACGATTACCTGAAATCCACGACCCACCGGGTGGTCAATCCACCGCGAGAAGAATGGGATAAGCCTCGCTTGTCGATACCGTTTTTCCTGCATCCGAAGGCAGATATGGACCTGACCTGCCTGCCGCAGTGCGTCGGTGGCGATTATTATCCGTTGCGCTACGATCCGATTACGGCTGGCGAATATTTGGATGAGCGCCTGCGGGAGATTGGTTTGAAAAAATAATTTGCGATTTTCGAGGAAAACACTTTAAACCTTCCGAAAATTGCGTTATCTTAATAGTTGAAGTAATTTTATCATTCTCAAATATTTGAATTATGAACACATTGTTATTGTTCACGCTTGGCGGAATGGAGTGGTTGGTGATTTTATTTGCCGTCATCCTGCTATTCGGAGGAAGAAAAATACCGGAATTGATGCGTGGCATAGGTAAAGGCATCCGCGAGTTCAACTCCGCCCGTTCGGCAGTGGAAGCGGAACTGAAAGATGGCATGCGGGAGTCTGACCGCAGAGAGATCGATGAGAAGACGAAGAGTGAATCAAAATAATTGAGTTACAAAAATTTCATTGCTATGTTTGGTGGAATGGAATGGCTGGTCATTTTCTTTGCGGTTCTGCTCTTGTTTGGCGGCAAGAAAATACCGGAATTAATGCGCGGCGTTGGTCAGGGTATCCGTGAATTTAACACAGCCCGCTCCACGCTGGAGTCGGAGTTGCGTCAGGGCATGCGCGAAGCAGAAGAACGGGAAAAAGCGGATCAAAAACGGCTGGCGGAAAGTCAGCAGCGCGAACGCACAGAACAAGAACAAGCGGAAACGACCGATAAGCAATAAGCTTAATGTTGCGTAATGCAAAACGCCCTGTTTCGCAACGCGGATCAGGGCGTTTGCTGTTTTTTTCGATTTGCCGGTACCCGTTTAGCGCTTTCTGAAGAAGCCGCTCAGCATTTTCATACCCATTTTGGCAACATCATCCACGATGCTGCCATCGTTATTTTGGTCGAGAAATTGTGTAATCAGTCCCATCGTTGGGTTTTGGGTAGCCTGTTGTACCTTAGTTTTGGTCAGCAGAGCCGCAATATCGGATACGTCCAGTCCTTGCTGGCGCTTGGTTTTGCCCAGTGCGCCCATGATGACGGGCGCGAGCATCGTCATCAGGTTGCCAACTTTATTGGATTCCAGACCGCTCATGCGGCTAATCATATCCACTGCGCCACTTTGACGGTCACCCAAAACGTGATTCAAAATACCGGAACCATCCAGCGCTTTCTGGCTGGGAGGCTGACTGTTACCAGACAGCATTCCCATGATGTCATCCAGTACACTTCCGTCGTGATCTCTTTCGAGGGCATTATTGAGCGCCTGAGCGCCTTGCGGATTGGAGGCATTGTTTGCGAGCGCCCCGATTAGCGTAGAGACAATGCCGGCGGTAGCGACTTCTGTCTTTTCGTCATCATCTACCCCGATTTGCTTGCTGAAAAAATTAACCATACCATCGGATATCTGACCCTGCAGAAGATCCATTAATTCTGTTGCCATATAGCTTGCGTTTTTTGGAAAGTGAGTAAAAAGCATTGAATTGCGCTCGAATTTAACACTTTACGTTCAATTCTGGCAGTAATTCAACTTATTTCACTCTTATAGACGACGAATTTTCACTAAGTCACCCGGTTTGAGCATTTTTTTTCCGGCTATTTGATTCAAATGCTCCAATTCTTTCACAGAAACCCCCGGAATTCTTTCTGCAACATCCAGCAGGCGCTCGCGGCGGCGCACGGTATAGTGCACGTAGCGATCCAGCAGAAAGGCTTGATCGGCATTCAGGTTTTTCACCGAGCCGTCGGGTTCTTTCAGTGGCAATAATTCCGGCAAAGGCAGCGAAACAACCGGGCGCAATTCGTGCTCGCGAAAACGCTTCAGCTCTTTCGGGTAGTAAACCGTCAACTGCTGACCGGGCGTGAGCGCGTTGGTTTTTAGCTTATTCCAGGCTCTGAGCTGGTGCACCGAGCATTGGAGCGCTTTTGCGATCTGCTCCATAGTTTCGCCACTGCGAACGATGTAAATAGATTTGATATAATTGGAATTGACGTCCCGGTTGGTCCGATTAACGTAGATCGGATCTGACGCAATCGGGTTGTAGCGCGTATCCGGGCGGCGTGCTTTGATGTAATCCTGAAAGGCGGTCATTAGTCGTTTCGGCAGCGTGACATAATTTCCACGCTCATTAGCCGGAACAATGCCTTTTAAATACGACGGATTCAGGGCTTCGATTAATTCGACGGGTAATTCCGACAACTGCGCCAGTTCTGCCAGTTGGAATTCATCATATACCTTGATCGTTTCGGTGATTTGCATATCCAGCGGCGGGTAGTCCGGCGTAAGCTCATGCGACTCATAATGCTGCATCAGGTAAGTAGCGGCCACGAAGGCCGGTACGTAATTGCGGGTTTCGCGCGGCAAATACCGGCGCAGCACCCAGAAATCCTTGCTCCGCGCCCGCTTCATGGCCCGGCTCACGCGCCCCGAGCCGCTATTGTAAGCAGCCAGTGCGAGCGACCAGTCGCCGAAACGCTCGTACAAATCTTCCAGATAGCGAACCGCAGCTTCGGTTGATTTAACCGGGTCGCGGCGTTCATCTACCTGATAGTTGATTTTTAAGCTGTAAGCCTTACCCGTTGGTGCCATAAACTGCCAAAGCCCGACAGCCCCCGCGCGGGAGACGGCATTCGGATCGAGGGCAGACTCTACAACCGCCAGGTATTTCAGGTCAAGCGGCATATTTTTTTCCCGGAGCTTCTGCTCAAACAGGGGGAAATACACGATACTGCGCCCCAGAATGCTCTCTGCCTTCGGGCGTCTCAGTACGAGGTAGGTCCTCAGATAACTCTTCACCACGTTGTCATAACGGGGCGGTACCACTTCGCTCTTCATCTTGTTGATGCGGGCAATGATCGCAGCTTCATCCAGTTCATTGCTGCCATGAACCGACGTTACCGAAAGACCACAAAACAAGAGGAAGATAGCCGATGCAGTGAAAATCCTGCGTGAATGTGATGACTCCATAGGAGAATTGAGATAGATTTATTATAACCAGGGATTTCCAAATCGTTTGGAATCGCCAATAATCACTACTTTTTCCATGTACGTCTTACAAAGATAAGAAAATCAGTCATCGGTAGCAAGCCTCAAATGTTAATATCAACTTAAGGTAAGCTGTGAGCAAATGCCAACAAGTCGCTTTCGCGGAATTGATCCGCCATAAATTGCAAACCGATGGGCAGTCCGTTGGGGTGGGTAGCAATGGGTAAACTGATCGCCGGCATCCCGGTCATATTGGCTTGCACGGTAAAAATATCCGCCAGATACATCGCTACCGGATCATCCATTTTTTCACCCATAGACCAGGCAGTAGTGGGGGCAACGGGCATGAGAATAAAGTCGAAATGCTGAAAAATTTCCTTCGTTTTTTCAAAAATAAGCCGCCGAACCTGCTGCGCTTTCGTGTAATACGCATCGTAATAACCGGCGCTGAGCACAAATGTGCCGAGCATAATGCGCCGCTTCACCTCCGTGCCAAAGCCTTCGGTGCGGCTTTTTTTGTACGTTTCTATCAAATTTGTCGCATGCTGGCTGCGATAGCCGTAGCGAATGCCATCGTAACGCGAGAGATTCGTGGAAGCTTCCGCCGTGGTGAGCACGTAGTACGCCGGAATGATGTAGTCGAGGTAGTCGAATTCGACCGCTTCCACAGTGTGTCCTGCGGATTGCATCGTTTCTATTAGATCAAAAGCCGCTTGCCGAATATGTGTATCCAGACTTTCGTGCTCCAGTGCCGAGCCAAAATAAGCGATTTTTGCTTTTTTATTGAATTGCAAATTTTCAGCGTAAGCATCCACCGCGCGCGTGCTTGCCGTCGCGTCGAATTCATCCGCGCCCGCCATGATTTCCAGCAACAAGGCTGTATCTGCGATGCTATTCGTAAAGACGCCGATCTGGTCGAAAGAGGAGCCATAAGCCAACAAGCCATAGCGCGAGATGCGCCCGTAGCTGGGCTTAAAGCCAATGACGCCGCAAAACGCCGCCGGCTGCCGCACCGAGCCGCCCGTATCCGTGCCGAGGGCTGCCAGGCAGGTATCCGCCTGCACCGATACCGCCGCGCCACCCGAAGAGCCGCCGGGCACTTTCGTGGGGTCGGCGGCATTTTTGGTCGCGCCGTAGTGCGAATTTTCGTTGCTGGAACCCATCGCGAATTCGTCGCAGTTCGTCCGCCCGATGATGATGGCATCCTCCGCCAGCAAACGCTCCACCGCCGTTGCCGAGAACAACGATTCAAATCCATCGAGAATCTTCGACGCTGCCGTGACCTCGTGACCCTTGAAGCACAAGACGTCCTTAATCGAGATCACCATGCCAAAAAGCCGCCCCACAGCCTCCGGATTTTTCCGAAATTTTGCATCCAGTTCCCGTGCTCGTTGCAGTGCTTCCGCGTCAAAAACTTCCACGTAGGCGTTCAGGTGCTGCGTAGCTTCGATGCGCGAGAGGTAGTACGCAACGGTGGCTTCGAGCGTGGCATCGCCGTTTTGAATGGCAGCCTGAATTTGCTGGAGCGTAGTGTATTTTGGAAAAGTCATTTATCAATTTTCAGTTATCTCAGCAACAATTTACTCCCATTCATCTCTCAATTCTTTTTGCCATTGAACGGGGTCCGTAATTTCAGAAAATAATTCTGGGGAAGCGTATTCCTCTGGAAATTCCAAAACAGCAGCTCCATTACTTTCCCAGTCTTCTTCTTCCACTTCCCGCACGATGATCTCCACGCGCTTGCCGATCAGGTCCTCCACATCCGGCAGTCGCACGATCGGGCTATCGAGTTGTATTTGAAATTTGTGAACGGTCATAATTGCTGCTTTTTAGCAATTTAATCAATTTTGGCAAAAATCGCTAAGTTTTTTGAAAATGACAATTTGGGAACGGAAAAGGTAGGAATACCTGCGATATAAATCCTGGCTTTCTTCCGGTTGGCACTACGGGTAAAAAATTGTAAAAGCCTGATAATTAAAAAAATGCGATTTGCCGGTAAGGCACAATGCTATTTTTAAGAATCATTTTTCTAAATTTAACCCCAGCAAAAAAAATACCATGCACCTCGAAGATATCATTTTGCTGGGCGATCCGCGGCTGTACGAAACGTGTGCACCCGTTGATCGCTCAGAATTGCCTGATCTGGTGCCAATTATAGATGGCATGGCGAATGTCATCCTGGAATTTCGGGCAAAGTACAACGCTGGTCGCGCCATCGCTGCGCCTCAGGTGGGCGTGATGAAGCGTTTGATCGTGATGAATATTGACGAGCCGGTCGCAATTATCAATCCGGAATTGTTCGACAAAAGCGAGGAAATGCTGGAGATGTGGGACGATTGCATGAGCTTCCCGAATCTGCTGGTCCGCCTGTGCCGACACAAGCGCTGCAAAATGCGCTTCCGTGATTTGAACTGGCAGGAGCATGTCTGGGAATTGGAAGATGATCTTTCGGAATTGATGCAGCACGAGTACGATCATCTCGATGGCATCCTGGCGATCCAGCGCGCGCTCGATGAGCAGTCATTCAAATGGAAAATGTAAGGTGGCGCACTTTTGAAGTGTGCCACATTTTTCTATACAACACCTAACCTTTCAAAGTATGAAAAAACGCTATCTCTTGATTGGTATGCTGCTATTGCAAGTAGCTCTTTTCAGCCAGTCTTTTTCGATCGAACAAATCCTGAGCAGTCCGTTTCCGGAAAATTTGACCGCAGCGCCGGCAGGGGAGCGGTTTGCCTGGACGCAGAATCACGAAGGCAAGCGCAATCTCTGGGTCGCGGCGGGTGCTGATTTTCAAGCTAGAATGCTAACCAGTTTTACCGAAGATGACGGGCAGGAACTTGGTAGTTTGACCTTCACGCCTGATGGCAATCACCTGGCGTACGTGCGGGGCGGTGCGCCCAATCGCGCGGGCGAAATTCCCAATCCTGCCAGCGATCCCGATGGCGCCAAGCGGCAGATTTTCCTGATCCCTTTTGCCGGGGGCGAAGCGAAATTGATCGGTGATGGTAGCAGCCCGAGCTTCAGTCCGGATGGTACGATGCTGACTTTCATTCGGCGCGGACAGGTCTGGGTAATGAATCTGGAGACAGATTCTACAGCGAAGCAGCTCTTTACAAGTCGCGGTGGTGCGGGCAGCCTACGCTGGTCGCCCGATGGCAGCAAACTGGCATTCGTGAGCAGCCGCGGCGATCACAGTTTCATTGGCATTTATGATTGGAATGCAAAAAGCCTCGAATATCTCGATCCAACGGTAAATCGCGATGGCTCGCCGGTCTGGTCGCCCAATGGCACGAAAATTGCCTTTCTGCGCATCCAGAATGAAACCGGGCGCGTGCCTTTCATTCCAAGACGCGAAGCCTTACCCTGGTCAATTGTGGTTCATGATTTTACCAATGGCGAAACCAAAACCATCTGGACGGCAAAAGAAGGTGCAGGTAGTAATTTCCAGGGCGTAAGCGCCGAAGATCAACTGCTCTGGAGCGCCGACAATCAACTCGTTTTCCCCTGGGAAGGCGAGGGCTGGCTGCACTTGTACGCGGTTGCCGCGCGCGGAGGCGAAGCGCGCCTGCTGACGCCGGGAAATTTCGAGGTGAAATACGTCACGCTCACGCCCGACCAAAAGACGATTTTGTATTCTTCGAATCAAGGTGATATTGACCGTCACCATATCTGGCGGGTAGCAATTGCCGATGGCAAACCGCAGCAATTGACGTCCGGCAAGAGCATTGAATGGGCACCGGTGATCACCAAAAACGGCACGATCGGCTTGCTCGCTTCTACCGGTACGACCCCGGCAATTGTCGCGTACCTGGATGGCAAAGGTCAAATCAAACCGCTGGCTCCGGAAACTATGCCGAAGGACTTCCCAAGTGCACAACTGGTGGAACCCGAACCGGTCATCATCACCGCAGCCGATGGTATGGCGATCCATTGCCAGTTATTCAAACCGAAAAATATCAAAGCCGGTGAAAAACGCCCGGCATTGCTGTTTTTCCACGGTGGCTCGCGGCGGCAGATGTATCTTGGTTTTCACGACCGGGGCTATTATCACAATGCTTATGCGATGAACCAGTACCTGGCGAGCCAGGGTTACATCGTCATGTCGGTGAATTATCGCAGCGGCATCGGCTATGGCATGGAGTTCCGCGAAGCGCTGAATTATGGCGCGAACGGTGCAAGCGAATTCAACGATGTGCTCGGCGCTGGTTTGTACCTGAAAAATCGGGACGATGTGGATGGCAGCAAGATCGGCTTGTGGGGCGGCTCCTATGGTGGCTACCTGACGGCGCTGGGATTGGCACGGGCGTCGGACTTGTTCGCGGCGGGCGTGGATGTGCACGGCGTGCACGATTGGAACGTCGTAATCCGTAATTTTGTGCCGAGCTACAATCCCGAAAAGCAAGCGGAGGTCGCGCGGCGTGCCTTTGAGTCTTCGCCCATGGCGTACATCGACGGCTGGCGTTCGCCGGTATTGCTCATTCATGGCGATGACGACCGCAATGTGCCGTTCAGCGAAACGGTGGACGTTGCAGAATCACTGCGCAAACAAGGCGTGTATTATGAACAACTCATTTTCCCGGATGAAGTGCACGGCTTTTTGTTGCATAAAAACTGGCTGGCGGCGTATCGCGCTACTGCCGATTTTTTTGATCGAATGCTGAAAAAATGATTCGAAGTCGGAAGTGGGAAGTGGGAAGTGGGAAGTGGGAAGTGGGAAGTCGGAAGTGGGAAGTGGGAAGTCGGAAGTGGGAAGTC
>CAZFBU010000121.1:0-13584 GCA_964517175.1 uncultured Saprospiraceae bacterium | reverse complement strand
ACTACGCATATACTTCCCGTTGTAGGAAATCAAAATCACATAATTCATTTCTGCATATTAGGGATTTAATTTAATACTTGGTTAAATAAAGCCTGGTGTTTGCTTTTACCCAAGACCTAAGCAAAAAAGAGAAAGCTCTTGCAGACATTGCTGGAAAACTGTTTGCCGTACACCTTTCCGATGTCCGGCAAACTGCTATAGTATTTCGTTAATTAGAAATCCTCATAGGGTTATCTAATGCCATTCTTACAGGTTCTAAATCAGGCGGTCCCGGGGCTGTATAACTAACGTCAGGATAAGGTGTTGGCCCAGGGCCTCCGGGGTTATAAAACGCAGCGTAGCCACCGGCTAAACTGGGAATTTCTACATGAGTAATGTTGCTCATAGCTGCATCGTCTCCAACTAAAATAATGGGTGCATTTCAAAACTTCGCATATAAAAAAGTGTAAATTGTTTTTATTTTGTTTACAACGTCATTTCAGCAATAGAACAGAATAAATCGGCACTTTTTCAGCCAGGATCGAATACTTGTTTTAGCTTTTTAATTGATAAAAATCTATATGCGAAAAAATGAAATGCCCCCAGCAAAATTCATAGACCTCGGCGATATTACAAATGCGTATATTGATAAATAGAATACTACACACAACAATGTATCCTATGGAGAAAAAGCTGTATTCATAACAATTATACATTATTTCAAAACAATGGTTCGTGCAGTTTTTTATCGCACGCAAAGGCGCAGGAAATTGGCTTAAAAAAGAGTTCGGCTAAGTTGGTCTATGCCATATACCCGAAGAAAATAGCGCCCGATTTCGCTTTTGCCCGAAGCGTAACAAGCAGAAATAAGCTGTATTCTGCAAAAAGTCGTATCTTACGGAAAGGAATCCGGAACGCGTTAAAATCATACCAAAGGGTGAGAAAAATAAACAAGAAGAGGCGTACATTTGGTAGAATTTATTAGAAATCATGATTTGATGGAGGACAAGGAACTCGACAACAAGTAATGTTATGTATTTACAAAATAACTCCTCATGGAAACTCATAATATTTACTTGTATATTAATTTGTCATAAATTAAGTCCTGTTTATGAATGATTATTACATAAAAAATACAAAAAATACCATCCTGATGGTTTGCCACCGGAGCATCTGTTGGGTAATACTGCTGATGTCGGGGACTTTCATTTCAATGCAGGCACAATCCTCTGAAATCGACAGCCTGCAAAGTCTCATCCGCAGCACAAAAGATGACACCCTTCGCATTGATGCGCTTAATGAGTTAACTCGGCGCTACACGCTGGATTCCACGCCACTGGCGGAGCAGTTGGCAATGCGAGCCCTTACGGAAGCGAAAGATATTGATTACACAAAGGGGATTATTTACGCTTATAGAAACCACGGCGTTATTGCAGACATCAACGGCGATCAGGATGAAGCAGTGAGTTCCTACAACGAAGCGATCGCGCTGGTAAAGGGAAAAAAAGAATGGCGCAAGGAACATGCCAGTTTACTGCTAAATAAAGGCGTGGCATATTATTATGCAGGGGATTTAGGCAAGGCGCTGGAGTTCTACCTGGAAGCAGATGCATTGTACGAAACTCTGCAGGAAGACTTCGCACACGCCCGCCTGCTCAATAACCTTGCAGTAGTATATCGCCTATTAAAAAGTTATGATGACGCTATTCGGATTTATCAAAAATCGCTGAAAATAAAAGAAAGTATCAAGGATAGCACTGGCGTGGCAGTTACTTACACAAATATGGGGTTAGTGTATGGCTACATGAATGATTACGACCAATCAATTAAACACTTACAATTCGCCAAGCAAGTATTTGAAGCCATCGGGCAGGTTGGCGAAGCAAAAAGTGTAAATATTTCGCTGGGCAATTCCCTGTACGAAATGGGGCGCATAGAAGAAGCAAGCAAGGTATTGGAGGAATTGCTGGGTTATGATTTTTCGGGCGTGCGACCTTATGAAATTATCATGTCAAAAATGTTATTGGCTCAAATTTATATTACGCAGAAAAAATATGCCGCGGCTAACCAACTGCTGGATAATATAGAACCGGAAATCAGAGAAACCACTTTCAATAAAGTAAAAAGTAATTTTTATGAGTTGAAAGCGTATGCCTTGAATGGGTTGAAACAACACGAAGCGGCTTATACCGCCATGCTGGAGCATAAACTATACGCGGATACCCTACAATCGGAAGAGCGGCTGCGCCTGGAAAAGGATATGGAAACGAAATACCTGACTAAAGAAAAAGAAAACCAGATTCAGATTCAGGAACTGGAACTGCAGAAAAACCGGCGGGAACGCACGGCATACATCGCGGCGCTGCTGGCGCTGGGGCTTATCTTTCTGTTGGGCTATCGATTGCTGCGGCTGCGCAAGAAAGCCAATTTGCTGCTGAGTGAAAAAAATGCACAAATCGAAAAAGCACTAAATGAAAAGGAAGTGTTATTGAAAGAAATCCACCACCGGGTGAAAAATAACCTGCAAATCATTTCTTCCCTGCTGAGCCTTCAATCGCGGCAAATTGCCGACCCCAAAGCCCAGGAAGCCATTCAGGAGGGGCGTAATCGCGTAAACTCTATGGCGTTGATTCACAAAAATTTATACCAGGATGAGGATCTCGTTGGCGTCGATGCGGTGGAGTATATTGATAACCTTACGGAAAGCCTGGTGTCTAATTATAATATCAAAGAGCAGCGCATAGCCATTGCGAAAGACGTGGACCCGATGACGCTGGATGTGGATACCATTATCCCGCTGGGACTCATACTTAACGAGTTGATTAGCAATGCGTTGAAATATGCCTTCCCCGATGATGACCGTCCGGGTAAAATGTACGTGGCGCTGAAATGCGAAGGAGAAGGACTGCGCCTGCGTATCGCCGACAATGGGCGGGGGTTGCCGCCGGATTTTGACGTGGAAAACCTGCGAAGTCTTGGTTTCAGGCTGGTAAAAGCATTTACCCAAAAACTGGAAGGTCACCTTAAAATAGCATCGGACAATGGCACAAAAGTAGAGATATTTATTCCAAATTATAAAGTAGCATAATGTCAACTATTCGAGTGTTAATCGTAGAGGATGAACCGCTCATCGCGGAAGATATCCGGGAATATCTCACTAATGCAGATTATTCCGTCTCCGCTGTAGCGCACAATAAATCTCAGGCGCTGCATGCCCTGGAGGTGCAAACACCGGACATGGCGCTGCTGGATATCAATCTGGGCGGGAATATGGACGGGCTGGAACTGGCAAAGATTATCAACGATCAATATCATGCACCTTTTATTTTCTTAACCTCCTATTCACACAAAAGCATCATAGATCAGGCAAAAGTGACTCGTCCAGTGGGCTATATTTTAAAACCATTTAATGAAAAAGACCTGTATTCCAGCATCGAAATTGGATTGTACAATTTCTCACAGGGTGCCCGTCCCACTCATCTGAGCCTGGATCGGATCAATCAGCGCATTTACAGCCCGCTGACGGAAAAGGAATTTGAGGTACTCAAATCGGTATATGAAGGCGCTACCAATAAGCAAATGGCAGCGCAACATTTTGTGAGTATTAATACTATCAAAACTCATTTACAGAACTTGTACGACAAGCTCAGCGTGCGTTCCCGTTCGGAAGCCATCGTAAAACTGCGGGAATTGCTGGGATGAGCACCGGACTGGAATTATAAAGATGTAATACCCTGATGAAACACCTGGTTCAAGATAGCCGCTCGCTGGCATATTCCTCCATCACATACCGTACGCCTTTCAATGGTATCGGCAGCCACGTTGGGCGGGCGTTCATCTCGTAGCCAACCTCGTAAATGGCTTTCTCCAACAGATAGCTCCGCAAAATCAGGCGCATCCCCTCCTCATCCGGCGGAATGAAGCTCTGCCCCTCCGCGCGCTCCAGGTAAGCGGTCAGGAAATAATTACTCACGTAATGAAACCACTGACGCGCCCATTTCTCCAGCACCGGCAAGTCGTCTTTTTTATAACTCTGGTTAAGTATCAACTGCCCGTAAGCGACGTAATGGAACGAGCGGATCATACCGGCTACATCCTTGAATGGCGTCTTTTTCAGACGGCGCTCGCTGATGCTGAGCATGGGTTCGCCCTCAAAATCAATGATGTAGAAATCCTTGCCATTAAACAATACTTGCTGCAAATGATAATCGCCGTGAATGCGCGTCTTGGTTGCTTCGATTTTCTGGCTGTAAATAGCCTGAAAACATTCGAGCACCGCATCTTTCAGGTTAAGTACCTGAAGAGCTTCCGCTGCCACCTCCTTTGGAAAACCCGGCAATTTATTCTCTAGTGCCCCCAGCTTTTCGCTCACCAACTTTCGATGCCCCGAGTAAATCGAACGCTGGTAATGCTGATTGAATTTCTCCGGCACAAAGTCCGGATCTTCCTGATCGGATGACAGTGCGATGTGCATCTCAGCAGTTCGTTGCGCCAGCAGCGTGACCAGTTTGTACGTGCGCTCGCCAATCAGGTTTTGCAAGCGCTCTGGCGTATCTGAAAAATGCAGACGCGGCTTCCGCATCAGTTCCGGCGGAGTGTTTGTACGCTCACTTTTACTGAGCACTTTATCGTAAAATTGCTCCAGCGCCTCTACCATTGGCACCCAGGCTTCGCCTTGATTCGGAATTTTATTTTGCAAAAGTCCTAAAATCGTATAAGACGCTCCGAAATCCTCGTATTGAATGCCCCCGCCATAGCGTGGTGAGTTGCTAAAGCTGGTCCGTTCGGAGAGAAAGCGCACCAGTTCCAGGTCGGGGTTGATGTCAATATCGAGTTTGCGATAAATTTTGAAAAAGAACTGGTTGTTATAAATTACCGAGGTATTGCTTTGCTCGGCGCGAAGTACTTCCGAAACAATGTCCTCGCGTTCTATGTCCAGTTCATTCAGGATTTTTCCTGCTTCAAAGTGCAGCGTGCCGCCAGTTACATTCACCGTGTAATTGTTTTTAATCAACCAGAATAATTCATCCCGAAAGCGATCATCAAAAATCGCATCGATCAAAATCCCCTCTTTATCCGGCGTTTTTAAATAACAAATGACACTTTTCGATTCATTTTTGATAAACCGGATCATGCGCTCGGGGTTGGTTACGAAAGTTACCGGCAGAAAGTAAGTCTCCGGTAAGCCATCGGTATAGCGAACGTAAATATTGAGTAAATAAGTTGTGAGCCCTTCTGCTTTAATAACAGGATAGCGACTTACATTTACCGCCACAATTTTCCGGGATTTTCCGCCAAACCAGCGGCAGGTGCGCATGTAATTCGGCAACATTTTTTTCTCAAAGCGGCGTTTCGCAGTGTAATTTTCGAAAAATGTCTCCCATTCTACCGTGCTCTCCAGTTCCGGAATCACACGATCCTGAAGAATGTCATCTGCCTGTTCGCTTTCTTCCATCAAAAACCAGTAGTAGCCGTAAGGTCCGAGGGTAAACTGATACGGCTCGTCGGTGATCTCGAAAAATTTATTCTGACTGAAAATTTCAACCGGCTGCACGCCCTTGTATTTTTTCAAATCCAACTGCAACGCCTGCGAATGCTTCGACAAATTGCACAGCACCAGAATGCTCTCGCCCTGGTACGAGCGCGTGAACGCCAGCACTTTGCTATTCGTGCAATTCAAAAACTCAATCTTGCCGTGACTGAATGACCGGAGGCGCTTGCGCATGGTAATCAGGTTTTTCATCCACCAAAGCAAGGACGACGTATTCCGGCTTTGGATTTCAACATTCACGCCTTCGTAGCGGTAGAGCGGGTCGATAATGACCGGTAGGAACAATTTCTGCGGATTGGCGCTGGAAAAACCGGCATTGCGGTCGGCATTCCACTGCATGGGGGTGCGCACGCCGTCGCGGTCGCCGAGGTAAATGTTGTCACCCATACCAATTTCGTCACCGTAATAGATCACCGGCGAACCGGGCAGGGAAAAAAGCAAGCTATTCAGCAACTCAATCTTGCGGCGATCATTGCTCAGCAGCGGCGCCAGGCGGCGGCGGATGCCTTCGTTGATCTTCGCACCGTGATCCTGCGCAAAGACCTTGTACAAATAATCGCGCTCCTCCTCCGTCACCATTGAAAGCGTGAGATCGTCGTGATTGCGCAGGAACAACGCCCACTGGCAGTTATCAGGAATATCCGGTGTCTGCTCGAAAATATCGGTCACCGGGTAGCGATCTTCCGCCTGCAACGCCATGTACATACGCGGCATGAGCGGATAGTGGTAGTTCATGTGGCATTCATCGCCATCGCCATAGTATTGCGCCGCCTGCTCGGGCCAGAGGTTGGTCTCCGCCAACAGGATTTTGCCGGGATGCTTGTCATCTATGTATTCGCGCAATTCTTTCAGATACCGGTGTACTTCCGGCAGGTTCTCGCAATTCGTACCTTCGCGCCGGGCGATGAACATCACGGACGTCAGGCGAATGCCGTCCACGCCCGCGTCGTACCAGAAATCCAGCACCTTGCGCATTTCCGCACGAACCAGCTCATTTTCATAATTCAAATCCGCCTGATGACTATAAAACCGATGCCAATAATAAGCCTTCGCTACATTGTCCCATTCCCAGTTCGAGGTTTCGTAATCACTGAAGATAATGCCTGCGTCCGGATATTTATCTGGCGTATCATTCCACACGTAGAAATCGCGTTCCGGCGTGAATGGCGCTGCTTTGCGGGCGCGCTGAAACCATTCGTGCCGGGTGGAAGTATGATTCGTAATTAAATCAATAATCACGCGCATACCGCGCTTATGGGCTTCCTCCAGAAAATCCTGAAAATCTTTGATCGTGCCGTAATCCGGGTGCACTTTGTAAAAATCGGAAGTGTCGTAGCCGTCATCCTTGAGTGGCGACTCGAAGAAAGGCATCAGCGCAATGCAATTCACGCCCAGATCTTCCAGGTAATCCAGCTTTTGCATCAGGCCCCGGATATCGCCCATCCCATTGCCATTGCTATCGTAAAACGAACGGATGTGCAGTGCGTAGATAATGCTGTCTTTGTACCAGAGCGGGTTCTGCGGTGTTATTTCAGGCATCAGAAAGTCGGTTTAGTTAACTGTTTCAAGTATTTGGGAAAAATAGAAAAAATCCGGGGAATGTCGAAAGAGAATTTTTCCGATCAATGCTAATTAGCCTTTTGAACAATCCGGCGGAAGCTCCTTTTTAGAAAATATTACAAATTGTAAACAAAACAATTAAATATTATGAAACAATTAAAATTTAGTATGATCCTGCTGGCGCTGGGAGCGCTTGTTTTTACACCCGGCTGCGGCAACCGTTCAGAATCAGAAAAAGTAAAGGATGAACTCGAGGAAACCAGCGAAGCCATCCATGAAGCCATACGGGCAGAGCAGCAGTCGCTGCGCGAAAACCTGGAAGCCACCCAAAGCGATGTGGAAGATAAACTCGCCGAGCTGCGCGCTGATCTTGATGAAGCTTCTAGCGATGCAAAAACCGAAATTCAGGAGCAGATTGATTTTCTGGAAGCCCAACAACGCGAACTGAATGCCAATCTCGAACGCCTCGGCGATGATGTCACGCAAGGCTGGGAAGAATTTAAAGCCAACGCCAACGAAACCATCCGCGAAATCCGGGAATCTCTGGAGAAAGAATCCTAAACCAGGCTGAATGGCGGCAACCTTTTAATTTGCTGCCATTCATTTCATTCACGCTTCTTATTTTAGCGAAAAAAACGCATGGAAAACATTCTGAGAGACATCTGGGAGAATATAGTCTCCTATTATGACCAATTTGTTGCGCTGTTGCCCCGATTGCTGGTGGGTATTCTCATCTTCGCAGCGCTCTATTTCATTGCCGGGCAGGTTAAAAAACTAGCCCAAAAGCGCTTGACTGCGCGCATGGATGATCCGCTGCTGGCTAAATTTTTGGCGGGCAACATCCGAACGGGGATTATACTCGTGGCCGTTTTATTTTTCCTGCAAATTGTGGGATTGGGCAACATTGCCATCGGCTTGCTCTCCACCGCAGGCGTCGGCGCGTTCGTCATTGGTTTTGCTTTCAAAGATTTGGGTGAAAATTTCCTGGCGGGCGTATTGCTGGCTTTCAACCGCCCCTTCAAGGTTGGCGATGTGGTGCAACTCGACGGCACGGAAGGCTCGGTAGTAGGATTGAACCTGCGTACGACGCAAATCAAGACATTCGACGGAAAAGACGTTTTTATTCCAAATGCAAATATCATCAAAAAGCCCGTAATCAATTATACCATTGATGGTTTTCTTCGGCTGAGTTTCTTAGTCGGACTGGACTACGGCTCAGACTTTAACCGGGCGATTCAAACCGTACAGGATACGCTAAAACAAATTCCCGGCATTTTGCAGGAAAAAAAGCAACCGATGGTTATTATTACCGAACCGGCGACCAGCACCCTGAACCTCACGGTTTTTTTCTGGATTGATACCTACAACCCCGAAATTTCCGGGCTGAAAGTAAAATCAGAAGTGATTAATCGCGTCTTTAACGCCCTGAATACTGCTGGCTTTTATTTACCTGCTGACATTGTAGAACTGAAAAATTACGATTCAACAAAATTGACGACTATCATTCAATCCAACGGAGTGAATGAAGCTATATAATTTTTTAAAACTTAAACTATTTTATCATGAATCCATTACAAGATTTAATCAAAGGAAACTGGAAACAAATTAAAGGTAAGCTAAAAGAAAAATACGGCGAACTGACGGACGACGATCTGACCTACATCGAAGGAAAGGAGGAGCAACTCATCGGCAAGCTGCAGGAGCGACTTGGGAAAACCAAGCAGGAAGTGGAAAAAATACTTCAGAACCTCTGATGGTATTTCGTACTTCTTTGCAGTAGCATCGTCGCCATGTAAAGCAGCATTCCAAAAATGATTTCTGAATGCCCCATGAATTTTACCGGGATATTCAAAGATTTTCTTTCTTTGCAAAAAAGCAACCCATTCGTCCGAATTGCATAAATTGATGCTATGAAAAGTCTGATTTTGTTTTTTTGCTGCTGTGCGGCGACCACCCTTGCCGTTGCTCAGTCTCCGGCGTTGAATGTAATGACCTTCAACATCCGCTTCGCCAATCCTAGTGACGGATATAATTTTTGGGATAACCGAAAAGAACTGGTAGCCAGTATGATTCGCTACAATGAAGCGGATATTGTGGGTTTGCAAGAAGCCATGCGCAGCCAGTTGAATGACCTCACCGCTATGCTGCCGGGATATGCCTGGTTTGGCGTGTGCCGCACCGATGGCTCCACCGCGCCCGATCCGGATAATGAGTTTTCGGCGATTTTATACAATGAGCAACGCCTCGAACGCCTGGATGGCGCGACCTTCTGGCTTTCGGAAACGCCGGATGAAGTCGGCTCCAAAAGCTGGGATGCGGCGCTGCCGCGCATTGTCACCTGGGCGAAGTTTCGCGACAAGCAATCCGGTGAGGAATTTTTTCATTTCAATACGCATTTCGATCACGTCGGCGTGACGGCCCGGGCGGAGAGTGCCAAATTGATTCTGGCAAGGATAGCGCAGATCGCAGGCAACGATCCAGTGATGCTAACCGGCGATTTCAATTGCGAACTAACGGATCAACCTTATTTAATTCTCACCAACAAAGAAGATGAAAAAAGTTTGGAGGATGCCCTTTTTGCTTCTAAAATACCGCATCACGGTCCGCTGAGCACCTGGAGCGGTTTCAGCTTTCCCGGTGTGCCCGGTCGGCGGATCGATTATATTTTTGTGAATGATGGGGTGGAAGTTTTGAAACATGCCATTCTTTCGGATTCGTGGAGCGGGCGGTTTCCGTCGGACCACTTGCCGGTGGTGGGGAGAGTGAGATTTTGATATTGGGACACTTGTCCACCCTATGGCGGATTGGGATAGATGCACGATTTTCGGACAAAATTTCTGTTTTCAAAAACAATACGAACAAATGTTCGTTTTTCTTACAAAAGACTTATATTTGTACCGGAAAAAAGATCGAATACTATGCCAGATATGAAGCAATTAGAACACGAATTTCAAGCAAGGATTGATCGCGACGAGCGCATCGAGCCGAAAGACTGGATGCCGGATGCCTACCGAAAAACGTTGATCCGCCAGATTTCGCAGCACGCGCACTCGGAGATCGTGGGCATGTTGCCGGAAAGCAACTGGATCACGCGGGCACCTTCTCTTCGCCGAAAAGTAGCACTGATCGCCAAGGTGCAGGATGAAGCGGGGCACGGTTTGTATCTCTACTCTGCGGCGGAAACCCTCGGCATTGATCGCGATACGATGATCAACGAATTGCACGAAGGCAAAGCAAAATATAGCAGTATTTTCAATTATCCGACGACGACCTGGGCGGACATGGGTGCCATTGGCTGGCTGGTGGATGGCGCTGCTATTATGAATCAGGTGCCGCTGTGCCGTGCATCTTATGGTCCTTACGCCCGGGCGATGGTGCGCGTTTGTAAGGAAGAAAGTTTCCACCAGCGCCAGGGCTACGAGATCATGCTGACGCTGGCGCGCGGCACGGAAGCGCAAAAACGCATGGCGCAGGATGCCTTGAATCGCTGGTGGTGGCCGAGCCTAATGATGTTTGGTCCGAGTGACAAAGATTCCAAGCACACCGAGCAGAGCATGAAGTGGCGGATCAAGCGCTTTACGAATGACGAATTGCGTCAAAGATTTGTCGATATGACGGTGCCACAGGCGGAGTTCATCGGCTTGACCGTTCCGGATACTGATTTGAAATGGAATGAAGAAACCGGGCATTACGAGTTTGGCGAAATCGACTGGAACGAATTCTGGAATGTTGTGAAAGGCAATGGTCCTTGCAATCGCCAGCGCATGACAGCGCGCGTAAAAGCTTACGAAGACGGCGAATGGGTGCGCGAAGCAGCGATGGCTTACGCCGAAAAGCGGCGCCAGCGTCAGGAAGCAGCGCAGCAACAAGTTGCGTAGAAGCAATAGATATTGAAAGGTATAAACGAAGAATAGAACTATGAAGAAAGATTGGCCCTTGTGGGAAGTTTTCATCAGAAGTAAAAATGGCTTGAATCACAAGCACGTCGGTAGTTTGCACGCCGCAGACGCCGAAATGGCCATTGAAAATGCCCGCGATGTCTATACACGTCGCAACGAGGGCATCAGCATTTGGGTGGTCGAATCCAAGCACATCACTGCCTCCAGCCCTAACCAAAGCGAGTCGTTATTCGACCCGGCAGATGACAAAGTGTATCGCCACCCAACTTTTTACAACCTTCCGGATGAAGTAAAGCATATTTAGAATTTTCCGTCAGGTTTTGTTTCAAAATACGACGCCATGAATTTGAAAGAAGCGCATTTCGACTATATTCTCCGCATGGGCGATAATGCCCTGATCCTCGGGCAACGCCTGAGCGAATGGTGCGGGCACGGGCCGGTACTGGAGCAGGATATCGCCATTACGAATATTGCGCTCGACCAGATGGGGCAGGCGCGTAGCATTCTGAAATATGCCGGAGAGGTAGAAAGCAAAGGCAGAGATGAAGATCAGATCGCTTTCCTGCGCGATGCCTGGGACTTTCGCAATGTGCTGCTCGTAGAGCAACCCAATGAAGACTGGGCATACACGATTGTAAGGCAGTTTTTGTTCGATGCTTTCAACTATTTTTTCCATACGGAACTGAGAAAAAGCACGGACGCGCACCTGGCGGCGATTGCCGAGAAGTCATTGAAAGAAATCACCTACCATTTGCGATACAGCTCGGAATGGATGATCCGCCTCGGCGACGGCACCGAAGTCAGCCATGAGAAAATGCAAAATGCACTGGATGACCTGTGGATGTACACGGGCGAATTGACGGAGATGAACGAAGTCGATGAGATGATGATTGCGGAAGGCATCGGCGTTGATCTCAGCGGAATAAAGCCATTGTACAATGAAAAAGTTGCCCGTATCCTTGAAGAAGCGACCTTGACCAAGCCCGAAGATGACTGGATGCAGACCGGCGGCAAATTTGGGCGGCATTCCGAGCACCTGGGCTACATCCTGGCGGATATGCAATTCATGCAGCGCGCCTACCCGAATATGCAGTGGTGATTTAAAGTTGAGAAAGTTAAGATGGTTGAGGGAGTTTAGGTACTCAACCTTCTAAACCCTCTAAACCTCCTAAACCCTCTAAACCTCCTAAACCCTCTCCCCTCTCCCCTCCCCCATCTATATTTCAAAATTCGCAATCCAGTATTTCCGATTTTACACATTCCTTAGTAATTTGCCATCTTTTAAAAAAGTGTTGCCTGCCAAAAGCCTGTGGAATGAATGAAATCATCGACTTGTACCGGAGCGTTGTCATACAAATCGCGACCCCTTACAGCACGGGTACAGGGTTTTATTTGCAAGAATATGGGCTCATTATAACGAATGAGCACGTAGTGCGGGATAACGCCAAGGTTGTCGTTGACGGTGACGCGTTTCCAAAACAACTGGTGAACGTTGTTTACATCGATCAAAAGTACGACCTTGCCTTTCTGCAAGCGCCAAAAGCAGAGGGCATCCCGGCGATAAAACTCGGCGCCGACAAAAAACTGCGGGAGGGCGACCAGGTCATTGCAATCGGGCACCCGCTCGGGCTGAAGTTTTCGGCTACCGGCGGCATCATTTCCAGCACGCGCCACGAGCAGGACGATATTTTATACCTGCAGCACGATGCAGCGCTAAGCCCCGGCAATAGCGGCGGACCACTTGTGGATGAAGAGGGCGACGTCATTGGCGTCAATACCTTTATCATGCGCGACGGCAACAGCGTCGGCTTCTCTTTGCCAGTGAAATACCTCCATACAGCGCTCGGAGAATTCCAAGAAACCGCAAATGATAAAGCCGCTGCCCGCTGCTCCTCCTGCTCGAATATTGTGCTGGAAGACAACGTAGAGCAAGGCTACTGTCCGCACTGCGGCGCAAAAATCCAGTTGCCTTCGGATGTGGAAGCCTACGAACCATTGGGAGTGGCGAAAACCATCGAGGAAATCATCGAAAAAATTGGCCACGAAGTAGAACTGGCGCGCGTCGGCCCAAATAAGTGGGAAATTCAAAAAGGCAGTGCAAAAATTTACATTTCTTATTACGAAAAAACCGGACTTATCACCGGAGATGCGTATCTTTGTTCTTTGCCAAAGGAAAATATAAAACCTCTATACGAATATCTGCTCCGGCAAAACTATCAAACCGAAGGCTTGACCTTCAGCATCCGCGAGCAGGACATCATTCTCTCTCTACTTATCTTCGATCGCTACCTGAACGTAGAAACCGGCTTCAAGCTTTTTAGTCATCTGTTCGACAAAGCCGATTATTACGACAATATTCTGGTAGAAGAATACGGCGCGCTGTGGAAGTATGAAGAAAACTGAAAATTCCTAAAAAACGGCACGCAAATAATATTTTTGCAAAAAGCAGCGTTTCGGAAAAGTACAAACGTAACAAAGGAAACATGGTGGCTGGGCGCAAAGTGAAGTTTGCGCAATCCTGCCCGCTTTTTTGCCTTACATATTGTTAAAATCATCTTTTAACATAAAAATTTCCGGACGATTGTCTGACTTTGC
>CAZFBU010000120.1:0-13908 GCA_964517175.1 uncultured Saprospiraceae bacterium | reverse complement strand
TGTAAACGGATAGCCTCTTGATGCAATAAATGTAAATAAAAATCGGGAAAGAAGAAAGGAAATCCGCAAAAAATCGGTTTTCGTCGCTTCGGTCAGCGCGCAATACACCAGGCTTTTGCGCGGGCGGGTCATGAAAAAAAATTGCTGCGGACCAATAAGCCGGATTCTGTATGCCCGACCGAAGCCGGGACTCTATCATTTATCTACCCCTGCCGTCACCGACAGGATGTATCTGCCTACCCCTCCCGACTGCCTGCGCATCCGGGCGAGCAACCCGGTATTCCAAGCTGGAAAATCGAGATGTATGTGGCATTTCAACCCACGGGGTTTATCTCCCCCAACCAATTACTTGGCCGGGACGTGCGCTCTTACCGCACGATTGCACCTTTACCCCGACTAAAGTCGGGGAAGTATCGTTTCTGTGACACTTTCCGTCGCCGATCCGCCGTTTGGCGAACCAGCGCCCACCCGTTAGGTGGCGTGGCGCTCTACGTTGTCCGGACTTTCCTCATCCACGCCTTGCGGCGCAGCCGCGATAGAGTAGCCCGCAGCAATTAGCAAAAGTAATGCATTTACATTAACTTTGGCTGCCGGAAACAAAGTTCCTGATATTTCGTATTTCAAAATGTAATTGACAACCAAGGCATTCCTTTGAAAAATAGAACCAAAAATATTACCATCAGCGCCGTACTGCTGGCTGCGCTGCTACTGCTCAACTGGCTCGGGCAGCCCCATGAGGCTTCCACCATCTTTATCACCGCCACCCTGACGCTGGGACTCACGGTCTTGTTTCACAACACATTAAAAATCAATGTTGAAAACTGTACCACGCAACGCCGCTGGGCGCTCACCGGACTCAGCTATTTTGCCATCATCCTGGGGCTGGTGCTGCTGACCTGGCGCATCAAAACGCTTTCCTTTGCGCCGGATGTTTCGCTTGGTTTATTCGACTTCTACCAGGCTGATGCCGGGGCATTGCTCACTTTGCTGAGCATTGCGCTCGTGCTGCTTGCCTTGTATTTGTTTTCTCATCGGCTGATGACGAACATCGCTCACATCGGCCTGTCGAAGTATGCCCGCCTCGGCGCGCTGGGCATAGCGCTGACTATTGCCGCTCCGATTATACTGGGCGCCGGGCTGCAGTTTTCGCTGGTTGTATCGCTGCTGGCGGTGTTTATTTACATTGCACTTTTTGATTTATTTATCGATAATCAGATACCCGGCATTACCTGGTTTATCATCTGGCTGGTGCTGTTCGCCTACTATACCGCCGTACTGTTGCAAACCTACAATCCAATAACCGGCAACAGCAATGACCGCATTATTTCTCTGTTTTCCTGCGCCTTTCTGGCGTTGACCCTGGCGGTGCTGCTCCTCTACGCGCTGAGCCAACTTCTGCCCGGCACGCATTTCCCACTCATTGGGCAATATTCTCTGCGCAATCGCATCCAGGTGCTGGTTGTGGTGCTCACGCTTCTTTCTTTCGCAATTGTGGGCGGTGTCACGATCTCATTTTACAAAAGCAATGTGGCTAATTGGCAGCAAAGTATCAATGGTTTTATCGGGTCGCTCATCAATGTTTATACCTTTCTGTTGCTGGCAACGGGCGTGTTGGCAATTTCCGTGGCGAATTACATTACCCAACCCATTGTTCGGCTGGGCGAAAAACTAAAAAACCTGCAATTGGGAAAAAACGAACCCATCAACTGGCGCAGCCAGGACGAAATCGGCGACCTGATTGCCGAATACAATCGCATGATTGCCAAGCTCGAAGAAAGTACGACACAGCTGAAACGCAGCGAACGCGAGAGCGCCTGGCGCGAAATGGCGAAGCAGGTCGCCCACGAGATCAAGAATCCGCTCACGCCGATGAAGCTCAGTATTCAGCATTTACAACGGACGATCCAAGCCAATCCGCAGGAAGCCGAAGCGTTGACCCGGCGCGTATCCGGCACACTGATCGAGCAGATCGACGGGCTGGCGCGCATCGCGACCGAGTTTTCCAATTTTGCGAAAATGCCCAAGCCGGAAAATCAGACGTTTGCATTGAATGAAGTGGTCGAGTCGGTTTTTGCACTTTTTGC
Organism: uncultured Saprospiraceae bacterium; assembly: GCA_964517175.1. Lineage (GTDB taxonomy): Bacteria > Bacteroidota > Bacteroidia > Chitinophagales > Saprospiraceae > JADJNW01. Next base: position 11,824 of record CAZFBU010000120.1, on the reverse strand, counting down.
GGCAAATCCGGCGCACAATGTCGAATTGAAGCTGGAACTGCCCACCGAAAAGCTCAGCGTTTTCGCGGATAAAGACCACATTATCAGAGTCTTAAACAACCTGCTCACCAATGCATCCCAGGCTATCCCCGACGACCGGCAGGGGCGCATTCGGGTAGCGCTTGTCGCGAATGGGAACTTCGCCATCGTGCAGGTGCAGGACAACGGCAGCGGCATCCCCGCCGAGCTGCAGGAAAAGGTCTTTCAGCCAAATTTCACCACCAAAAGCTCCGGCACCGGACTCGGGCTCGCCATGAGTAAAAACATCGTGGAAGCCGCGGGCGGGCGCATTTATTTTGCGAGCGAAGTACGCAAGGGCACGACGTTTTTTGTGGAACTTCCAATTTCCGACTTCTGACTTTCCATCCGACCTACGATACGGGATTTCGCTTCGCTCAACTTCTGACTTCCGACTTTCTCTAGCTGGACTTTTTTATATTGCAAAAGGCGAAAGGTAAATAGCATTAAAAATCGTATCTTTGTTTCAGACAAACCAATTCAATATGGTAACCACAGCAAGCAAAGGCAGGGCACAGCAGGCACAACCCGAGCGCATCTCGTGGGAGGATTTCCAGGCGGAATACCTCACCCGCGAAGACGCGTACAAGTACGAATGGCTCGACGGCATTGTCGAAAAAACAGAACGGGCAATGAATCAAAACCAGTTTTTTATCTTGCAAAATTTACTCAAGTTTTTCCGCGAATTATTGAATGCCGGAAAAGCAAGCGGCGAATTAATTTCCGAAGGTGATACTTTTTTTCTCGAAAATCATCGCCGTCCTGATATTTCCTATTTCACGAATGAACAAATCGCTCGTGCCGCTCGTGGCGAAAACCAGGTTCCTCAATTCGTCATCGAGATCATTTCCAAAAATGATGTCGCCAATAAGGTGCAAGCCAAAGTGCAGGATTACCAACGCGCGGAGGTGCAGGTGATCTGGCATTTGTACCCGGAGCTGGAAGAGGTACACATTTACCACGGCAAGCAGGTCACGATCTGCTCCGGCGACGATCTTTGCTCAGCAGCGCCCGTTTTACCGGCATTTGAGTTGCGTGTGAATGCTATTTTTCAAAAGCCGGAGGTGGAGGACGAAAGTGAAAATTCCTGAACTTCTTTCGCATTTCCTTTTTCCTTGATACAGATATTTTCATTTCAAACCTTCCCGCCATTTCTGTGTTACGAACGTTAAACAAAATCACAAATTTTGAAAATAGGAATCATTGGCGCGGGTGTTGCCGGGCTGGCATCGGCGGTGCGCATGGCGTGCCGGGGCTACGAAGTGGAGGTTTTTGAAGCAAACCCCTACCCCGGCGGCAAGCTCTCGGAAATCAAAATGGACGGCTATCGGTTCGATGCAGGACCGTCGCTCTTTACCATGCCACACTACGTAGATGAATTGTTTGCGCTGGCGGGGGTCGATCCGGCTTTGCATTTTGCGTACGAGCGGCTGCCGGTGGTGTGCGAATATTTCTGGGAGGACGGTACCGAACTGACGGCTCATGCCGATCGGGAAGCGTTTGCACGGGAAGTGGAAGAAGTACTGGGCGTTCCGGCGGAGACCGTGCACAATATCCTCGCCGACAGCGAGCGCAAATACGAACTCACGGGTAAGATTTTCCTGGAAAAATCGCTCCACAAACTCAACACCTGGCTGACCAAAGACGTCGCTAAGGCGCTGGTGCAAATTCCTACGCTCGATATTTTCAGCAGCATGAATGCCGTGAACGAGCGCCATTTGCAGCATCCGAAGCTGGTGCAATTGTTCAATCGCTACGCCACGTACAACGGCTCGAATCCGTACAAAGCGCCGGGACTACTGAGCATCATTCCGCATTTCGAGTATGGCATCGGCGCATTCTACCCGAAGGGCGGTATGTACAGCATCACGAAGCGCATTCACGGGCTGGCGCAGCAACTGGGGGTGCATTTTCATTTCAATACCAAAGTTGAGGCGATCCGGGTGGAAAATGGCGAGGCGAAGGGTTTACAAATCAATGGCGAAGTCAAAAAGTTCGACCGTATCATCAGCAATATGGATGTTTTTCATACTTATAAAAAGCTGTTGCCCAATGAGAAACATCCAAAGCACACCCTTCGTCAGGAAAAGTCCACCTCCGCGCTGATCTTCTACTGGGGTATCGAGCAGGCGTTTCCGGAACTGGATTTGCACAATATCTTTTTCAGCAAGGATTACAAAAACGAGTTTAAACATTTAGCGAATGGCAAAGTATATAATGACCCGACGGTTTATGTAAATATCAGTTCAAAATATACCCCCGAACATGCACCGGAGGGCTGCGAGAACTGGTTTACGATGATAAATGTGCCGTACAATTCCGGGCAGGACTGGGACGCGATCATCGATCAGGCGCGCAGAAGCATCGTCGTGAAGCTGAGTAACATGCTCAAAGCAGACATTGGCGGCATGATCGCCTGCGAAGAAATTCTCGATCCGCGCAGCATTGAGAGCAAAACAGCGTCGCACCTCGGCGCGCTTTACGGCACGAGCAGCAATGACCGCATGGCTGCATTTATGCGGCATCCGAATTTTTCAAAACGCATCAAAAATCTGTACTTTTGCGGCGGCAGCGTGCATCCGGGCGGGGGCATTCCGCTGGCGTTGCTTTCGGCGAAAATTGTAGATGAGATTATGAAATAAAATGACGGTGTACCGGTGTATCGGTTTGCCGGTAAACCGTTACACCGATAAACCGTTACACCGATAAAACATGTTAACCAAACAAGCAGTGACTATTTTCCAAAGAGATATTCCGCGTGAAACCATTGCCATTGGCGTACTGTGCGTTTTATATGCAGTGGGCATTTTTGGAATTATAATAAATATTCATCCGGATTTCATTTTACTGACGCCGGTGAATTTGCTGATTTCCCTGGGCATTATGCTTGCGTTTCACACCGATTGGAATCGTTCTATCGTACTGTTTTTAGCGCTAAGCTACCTGGTGGGCTTTGGCGCGGAAATGTTTGGTGTGCAAACCGGACTGCTCTTTGGCGACTATGCCTACGGGCGCGTGCTGGGACCGAAAATCTGGGGCACGCCGCTCATGATTGGCGTCAACTGGATGCTCCTGGCGTACAGCATTGGCGTGACGACAAACCACCTGCTCCCGCGCCTGCACTGGCTGCCGCAGGGCGTCGTTGCTGCGTTGCTGATGGTTGGGCTGGATTTCCTGATCGAGCCGGTCGCGATCAAATATGAATTTTGGACCTGGGCGCAGGGCCTGCCACCCTTGCGAAACTATATCGGCTGGTTCTTGGTGTCTTTGCCGCTGCTTTGTATTTTTACTTACACGCAGAAAGACGTCAGAAACAAAGTCGCGATTGCTTTGTTTATCCTGCAAATTCTGTTTTTTCTGATTTTGAATTTAATATAATCAGATTTACCGACTGAATTAAACTAACATAACATGCAAATTCTTTTCTATATATTCGTTACGTTGGCTGCCGTTCTGGCAATGGAATTTGTTGCGTGGTTCGCGCACAAATACATCATGCACGGATTGCTGTGGAACTGGCACGAAGATCACCACAAGCCGCACCACGAAAAGCATGGCTTTTTCGAGAAAAACGACCTGTTCTTCCTGGTATTTGCCATCCCGAGCGCTGCGTGCTATGTACTGGGGCTGGCGACGCCGCAATTCTGGCTGCTGTTCGTCGGCATTGGTATTTCGATTTATGGTCTGATTTACTTTCTGATTCACGATGTATATATCCACCAGCGTTTCAAATGGTTTCGCCAACTGGATACCAAATACTCCCGCGCCATCCTGCGCGCACACGGGGCGCATCATGCAAAGCATACCAAAGAAGAGTGCGAATCCTTTGGCTTGCTGATTGTCAACCCAAAATATTTCAGAAAACGCAGCGAATGGTCGAAAGGTTGAGGGGGTGAAAAGTTGAAAAGTTGATGGCTTGATCGTACATTTGTATATTCGGATCAGCATTTTATCACACAACAACGAGTATTTTGGAAAGTAAACTGCTGGACAAGCTCGGTCAGTCCTTTCGGGCGGAATTACCCGCACCCTCGCAAGAGACGCTCGACGGATACCTCAAGTCCGTGCTGGGAAAGGTACGCCCCTGGAGCGAAGACCTGCGCGAGGAGCAGTTTTACACCAATCGTCCGTGGCTTGAAATTCGCGATGATGATTCGTTCCATGCTACCGTGCTCCATTTTTTCAATGAAGACAGCGAGTATATTCGCTCCGTTGATGGCGATCTGTCCATCGGAAGCTGGCGGCACCAGAACAATAAACTGATGATTATCCTCGGCGACGGCGGCGAACTCTACGATCTGGCTTTCCTCGACGGGCAGTACTTTATTTTGCAAAAAAGCGGTGGCGGCAGCTACTTCTTCATGCTAATCGAACCGATGGGGCGGAATTTTAAGGATCGCTGGCTCGATGCGGTCGAAGCGCTCTTCAAAAAATCGCAAAGTAATATCAGCTTTTATATCCTGATCGGCGTAGCGATTGTGCTGGCATTGGCAATTTTACTAGTCTTACGATAAAAAATTAACCATTAATTAATCTCAACTTAACATTTAGTAATAATCGCACCCATATCTTAGCGTTTTAAATTTCAACTTTAAACACAAAATCTAAGAAATGATGCGTAAACTTCTACCTATTGTCCTTCTCGTAATAGCTTTCGGTTGGAACGAAGGCGTTTTTGCTCAAAACTTCAAACTGACGCGCGCCATCATGGTAACCGATACCATCGCCGATGAAGACGATCCCAGCATCCGCTTTGCCGCTTCGACCGACGATGCCGAGCAGGAAAATGATGAAATTGATGCCCTTTTTGATGACGACATCGACGCTGGCTGGGAAGGTGAACCGGAAGATCAGAACATCCTGACCGCTGGCTTGCGTTTCCGCAATATCACCATCCCACAAGGTGCTGTGATTGATTCGGTTTTCCTGATTCTAACTTCTCACGAATCCAAAACGCCGGAAGATGTCGCTAATCTGACCATTGTTGGCGATGCTACCGACCACGCACAGACCTTCACCGAAGATATGCTCATCGATGCCCGCCCGCGCACCACTGCTACGGTGCGTTGGATCGTAGAGGAGGAATGGGGTTTGTGGACGCAGCACCGCACGCCGGACTTGAGCCCGATTGTGCAGGAAATCGTAAACCGCGATGGCTGGGAATCCGGTAACGCATTGGCATTCATTATCTTAGGCGAAGACCAGGGACCAAGCGAAGTGGAAAATGCACGGGAATTTGAATCCTTCGAAAACATTGCTGACCCCGAAGATGGCGGCGACGGTCAGAACCACCCGGAGCGCGTGCCGATGCTGGAAATTTATTATACCGTCAATTCTGCCAAACTGACGCGCGCCATCATGGTAACCGATACCATCGCCGATGAAGACGATCCCAGCATCCGCTTTGCCGCTTCGACCGACGATGCCGAGCAGGAAAATGATGAAATTGATGCCCTTTTTGATGACGACATCGACGCTGGCTGGGAAGGTGAACCGGAAGATCAGAACATCCTGACCGCTGGCTTGCGTTTCCGCAATATCACCATCCCACAAGGTGCTGTGATTGATTCGGTTTTCCTGATTCTAACTTCTCACGAATCCAAAACGCCGGAAGATGTCGCTAATCTGACCATTGTTGGCGATGCTACCGACCACGCACAGACCTTCACCGAAGATATGCTCATCGATGCCCGCCCGCGCACCACTGCTACGGTGCGTTGGATCGTAGAGGAGGAATGGGGTTTGTGGACGCAGCACCGCACGCCGGACTTGAGCCCGATTGTGCAGGAAATCGTAAACCGCGATGGCTGGGAATCCGGTAACGCATTGGCATTCATTATCTTAGGCGAAGACCAGGGACCAAGCGAAGTGGAAAATGCACGGGAATTTGAATCCTTCGAAAACATTGCCGATCCGGAAGATGGCGGCGACGGTCAAAACCATCCGGAGCGCGTGCCGATGCTTTGCATTTACTACTCTTCTGCGAATGCGACGACGTCCGTACGTACGATCTTCGCACCGCAAGTGAAGGAATTGAAGATTTTCCCGAACCCGGCTCAGAACGGTTTGGTGACCATTGAACTGGATACGGATGCTGCTTCGGTGATCAATTTGTTCAACACCAACGGCCAACTGCTTCGCACGCAGCGCTTTGATTTCGGCAAGCAGGTTCAAATCAATACCGGCAATCTGCCAACGGGTGTGTACTACATCCAGGCAAGACAGAATGACGAATTGTACATTCAGAAGCTAATGATCGAAAGATAATTCGTACCGGCAAAAAGATAAACATCTCAAAAACCAGCAGGGTGTGCTAATCTGCGCACCCTGCGGTTTTTCATCGGATTTTTTTTTAACCCTTTGCCCAACGCTGGCAATAACGCTCGTTGGGTGAATGAATTTCTAACCATGCTTTGCTTCGCAAAAAACGTTGGCATCCCTTGCTGTGTAGCAGTTATTCTTCAATTGATAACTTTTGCTGCATTTGCACAAAACAACTCCATTTCCGGAAAAATCATCGACGCCGAGACCAGTCAGCCGCTCGCCGGCGCAACGGTTGCCATTGAAAATACAACGCTTGGCACCATTACTGATGCAACCGGTCAATTCTCGTTGACAAATATCCCTCAGGACCGCGTCACCATCAACATCGCTTATATTGGCTACGAGACAATAAGAATAGACCACAACTTCAAACAAGACCAGTCGCCGGAGTTTAATATTGAATTAAAGCCTGGGGCAATCGAATTGACGCAAGTGGAAGTGCAAGCCATTGCCGAAGGGCAAATTCGGGCTTTGATCGCCCAGAAAAAAGCCGAAAGCATCAAGCACATCGTATCTGCGGAGCAAATTCTCACCTTTCCCGATCTGAATGCCGCCGAAGTCATGCAGCGCATTCCCGGTATTACCCTCCAACGCGACCAGGGAGAAGGGCGCTTTGTGCAATTGCGCGGCACGCCTCCGGAATTGACGAACTTCAATGTGAATGGCGAGCAGATTCCTTCGCCCGAAGGCGACTTCCGCTACGTGGGTATGGACATTATTCCTTCCGACCAGATCGAAACTATTGAAGTGACAAAAGTGATAACCCCGGATATGGACGCCGACGGCATCGGCGGTTCGGTGGACATCAAAACCCGCGAAGCCAGCAGCGACAAGCCCGACATTCGGTCCGTCATCGCCGGCGGGTACAACAACCTGCGCCAAACGCCCATCTACAATCTGCAATTTTCTTACGGGCAGCGTTATAAAAAGCTTGGTTTTCAGGTCAATGCCAGTTTTTATGAAAATAATCAGGGCTCGGACAATATCGAATACAGCTTTGCTAAGGGTCCGTTTTTTAATTCTGACGACCAGGGACAAGGCAGGGACAACTTTTTTGTACACTATCGCGAAGCACAGTTGCGGCATTATGACATCACACGCACGCGCATCAGCGTAAGCCCAACGCTGGATTACAAATTTAACGACAACTCGAAGATTTATCTTCGCGCGATGTACAACAGCTTCACCGACGAGGAAGTGCGCCGTCGCCTGATTTATGACCTGGAAGATCCACTTAGCGCTACGTATTTTCTCTTTGGCGGTGTGGATCACGACGTGCGCGAACGCACCAAGAAGCAAGAATTGAGCACCGTAGCGCTGGGCGGTGAGCACCGGATCGGGAAAGCGATCATCGACTACCAGCTTTTCTACGCCGAGGCTGGCGAGGAGGAACCCAATAGTTTTGAAGCGCGCTTCGAAAGCCCGGGGCAGGCGATCACCATCAGTTTCGACACTTCTGACCCGGATTATCCGCGCGCTACATTTCCCGTTTCAACCAACGCTGGCAACGCCACTGATTTTGAGAATTTTGATCTGGATGAGATGCTCATCGAAAGCAGCAATTCCAAGGAGTTTCTCTGGACGCCGCGGTTTAATGTGACGCTTCCGTACGAATTCAATAACGGGCAAAACGGTTATTTCAAATTTGGTGGAAAGCTGCGCTCGCGCCGAAAATCCTTCGACGTGCGCTCGCAAACCTTCGGCGCTTACAGCGAAACTTCCCGCCTGTATCCGGGCACGGGTGCACCGCTGAATCTGCTAACGGCTTCCGACGATTTTCGCGAAACCAATCTGCTCAATCAGGGCTACGTGATGGAATTCATGCCTTCGGCGCAGGTGATGCTCGATTTTTATGAATTCTACCCGCAGTTTTTTATTTTTGATCGCAACGAAACGCGGAAAAATTCTTACAACGAAGACTACCGGTACCAAGAAGATATTTACGCGGCTTATGGCATGTTTCGACACAACATTAACAAGCTGATGATCCTGGCGGGTGTTCGTTATGAACGCACCGATGTCACTCAAAATCAAGGCTTTGGCGTAGTGCTCGACGGCAACCGCTTCGTCGGAATCGATACGATTAACAACAGCCGGACGCTGGATTTCCTGCTGCCTCAGGTGCAGCTCAAATACGCGCTAACGCCCAACATCAATGTACGTGCCGCACTGACCTACACCTACGCCCGCCCGAACTACGTGGATGTGATTCCTGCCCGCGAGGAAGACCGCAACGAAGTTTCGATTGGTAATCCTGATCTGGCTTTTCCGCGCTCCACCAACGTTGATCTGCTGATCGAACGCTATTACAACAATAGCATCATCTCCGGTGGTTTATTTTACAAAAACATCGAGGATTTCGTATTTTCCTACAAGCGATTTGGCCGGGAAGGTGCGCCGGGTTCCGGGAATTTTCCGGTGTTTGAATTTACCAAACCGCTCAATGGTCGCGATGCACAGGTGTTTGGTGCCGAGCTTCAGGCTCAGTTCAAATTCAGCTTTTTCGATGGTTTTTTCCGTAATTTCGGATTGTACACCAATTACACCTATACATATTCTGAAGCCTTTTTGCCGCGCCGCGTGCCGGCTAATTACGCCGAGGCGATCATCATTGATCCGCTCAAAGATGATCTGAGTGCATTTTTTACCGATGAGGACAAGGAGCGAATCCAACTGCCGGGGCAGGCAGAGCATACCGCAAACTTGGGCTTATTTTACGATTCCAACAGGTTTTTCGCACGCTTAACTGCGAACTATCAGGATGCCTTTCTGGTCGAAATTGGGGCCGACGCTGACCTGGATGAGTACTACGACGAGGCGCTGCGCCTGGATTTCACAATGAACTATCAGATCAGCCCGAGGATCAACGTTTTTGCCGATTTTATCAATATCACCAACACGCCCCAGCGCTTTTACCTCGGCTCCAGCGAGATTATCAAACAGCAGGAATTCTATTCGTGGTGGAACAGAATTGGGGTGCGGCTGAGTTATTGATGCGAAAGCGAAAATCAGCAGGCAAACGACTTCTGGCTTCTCAATTGTTAAAAGCACGAATTACCCGCTCGATTTTTTCCCAAGCGACAATTTTGAAGTTTTGGGAAGTGTGCTTACCGTTGGCGTCCATGTTGTAACCATCTTGCGCGATAAACAATCCGGATGAAAAAGCTGCACCAAGGTTGTGGTGTGTTGCATCAACGCCGTCGGTATCGAATGTGCCGTCCATGCCATTACCATCGCCAATGACAAAACTACCGAGGTAGCGATTATCACCTTGCCGCTCGAAGACTGCATAGGAATTGTTGCCCTGAGAAGATGCGATCAAATAACCCGTAGAATCAGAAGCGTGATAGATTGCCAAACCCTCTATATCATAAGCGATATTGGCGTTTGCATCTTCACTCTGGAGTACGAACGTTATATCAGTTGGCTGGTTGGGTTCAGCGTAAAACTTCCAGATGCCGCGCTCTTCTTCGCCAATGTAGGCAATCTGCCGGGTCTCATCCGCGACCATGCCTTCCGGCTGGCTACCTACCTTAAGCTCGCGCACTACCTCTCCGGTAATGCCATCCGAATCGAATGGCATAAGCTTCCACTGCTCGATGATGCCGTTTTTACCATTCACAAAAACATAAAAAGTACGATCCACCGGACTTTGATAAAAACATAACCCATAAACCTCATCCACGCCGGATTTCAAGCGATGGGCGCTCCGCAGTGTCAAACTGAAATCATCCGGATCAATGCTATATACCAATACTTCGTTGTTCACGCGCTCAGAACAGGCGACGATATCGACGGTGTCGCCATTGGCAAGCACAAAATCGTAGCGCAGATCGATATTATTCGGGCTGCCAATCTCGTACTGGTGTAGTCTTTTACCTTGCAGGTCATAAACTTCCAACCCGTAGCCCTTGACCGTTCCGATGATTACACTTTGGCTCGAATCAGCGGGATTTACCCAGATGGCAGCATCATCAGCTGCGTCGTCACTCTTTAGCGCAGTGACCGTTTCGGTTTCTACATCGGCTACGACTGTTGGGAAATCCGGTCTCGTTCGTACTTCACAGGCTACAATTGAAATAACGATGGAAGCTAAAATAGAGAAACGAAGGTTGTTCATCTTTGAATTTTTGTGAAAAATAAAAAATACAGGCAAAATCAAGTTTTACTGGTCGAAAGAAAAATAGGCTTACTATGTTAATTCAATATTTATTAAAAATTAATTTATTGTAAATAAAAAAACATCTTGCCATAGGAAGAAATAACCTCTTTTTCCTGAGTATTTTACGGTAAATCTTGGCAGAAGCTACACGGTGACATCTTTTTATATATCTTCCATCCGCACCGCAGGTCTGAAGGCCGGTACGACTTCCTGCGAAGACTCTCCCACAGGCTCTCTTCGTGTTCTGTTGCAATACAAAAAACAATTGAAGAGCGGCTGAAAAAACCGTAAACCCTATCCCGAAAATTTTTCAATGCGCTGAAAATTTCGTAGTTTCATTTTATAAAACAACCATGATTTTGTTTGATCATAAATTATCCAATGGGATGAATAAACTACCCCGAGGCAGAGCCATCAGGGTATCACAACGGCATTGATTTATTTCTTCGACGCAAGCGTCGGGGAATTATACCAATTCGGAAGTGAGAAGTCGAAAACCGGAAATCATAAGTATTTGTAAATCAAAACATAAAACACTATTTAACACGTCGTTATCAATTAAAATTGGTATTAAGCCCAGCTATGATTCAAAAATACCGTCCGATTCCCGTTCAGGATTTGGCGAAAGCCATGATAAAAGCCGCAATGGATGTAACTCCAGGGCTGAAGGAATACGAATCAGAAGCTGTTTTCGCTTTGACAGCATGATACTAAAATTTTGTTATGAAGCCTTTACTGCGATTTCTGAAACGATTTTGCTTCGCTCTGCTCATCCTGTTCGGTATCTATTTTCTGCTGACCGTTATTTTATCATATGCTGGTACACGCCCGCGTTCTATCGATTGCCACGAAACGGAAAAGGTGTATATTACCACCAACGGCATTCATTTGTACATTGTGCTCCCCAGATCAGGCGTTACTCCGGAACTATTGGCTGATCTGAACATCCCGGTCGGCACCAAATACATATCCTTCGGCTGGGGCGACGAAGCGTTCTATCTAAATACCCCCACCTGGGGTGAGATAAAACCAGGCACAACACTCCGGGCGCTTTTCACGAAAAGCCCTTCTATTATGCAGGTTTCACATTACAATGGCTTGCGCAACCACTGGCAGGAACTGCCCATTTGCCCCATACAATTATCCGCATTGAATACTTTTATCGCCGAATCATTTCAGCGGAATGACCGGGGTAATATTTCGGAAATTAAAACCAATTTTTACGGATCAAACGATCATTTTTATCCGGCCAGAGGCTCCTATTCTATCTTTTACACTTGT
>CAZFBU010000119.1:0-14022 GCA_964517175.1 uncultured Saprospiraceae bacterium | reverse complement strand
ACGACTTTTCCCCTTTTTTATAGCTATGCGTCATTTTCGCCACGGACTATTGATCTTTCGGACAACATGAAAATATTCGCATATCTGCTTCGCAGAAAACCTTAGAAATAAAGGTAAAAGACTATACATTTGCACTGCCATGAAAGTACATCGAGATTTACATAATTTACCACCATTTCGCAATGCCATTCTTACCATTGGTTCCTTCGATGGTGTGCATCGGGGGCATCAAAAACTCATAGAACGGTTGCGTATCCTGGCGCGGGAGGCAGATGGCGAAAGCGTAGTGGTTACTTTTTACCCACATCCCCGGCAGGTAGTTTACCCCCAAGACGACACCCTTAAGTTGCTGAATACCCCGGAAGAAAAAATAGCGCTGCTGGAGCGCTACGGTGTTGATCATGTGGTGATTGTGCCGTTTACTGTGGAGTTTTCGCAGCAAAGTGCTGACGAGTACATCGAAAAGTTTTTGGTAGAAAAATTTCATCCCCGGCACATCGTTGTCGGTTACGATCACCGGTTTGGTTTGAATCGACAAGGCGACATCAACTACCTCCGCTGGCACGGTGAAAAATTCGGTTACGAAGTTGTTGAAATTGAGCAGCAGGAAGTAGAAGATATCGCCGTGAGCTCTACCAAGATACGAAAAGCGCTGGAAATTGGACAGGTGGGGAGCGCACAGCAATTGCTGGGACACTATTACACCTTAATCGGCGAAGTGACGCACGGCCAGAAAATTGGTACGAGCCTGGGTTTCCCAACTGCCAACATTTTAATTACGCAACGCGAAAAGCTCATTCCGGCGGATGGCATCTACGCGGTTTGGGTGGTACACAATGGGCAACGCTATGGCGGTATGCTTTACATCGGTACCCGGCCTACGTTGAAAAAGTATCATAATCGAACGATAGAAGTGAATATTTTTGAATTCGATAAAAGTATTTATGGGGATGAACTTACCCTGGAACTCGTCGAATTCATCCGGCACGACTCGCAGTTTACCGATCTGGAGGGCTTGAAAAAACAACTCATGCTCGATCGCAAGCGGGCGAAGGAACTGCTGCTGTCGCAACGGGAAGAAGCAACAAAAGTAAAAACGGCGGTGGTGATTTTAAATTTCAACGGGCAGTCTTTTCTGTCCCGGTTTTTACCCTCGGTGCTGGCGTGCAGCGAAGGAGCAGCGGTGGTTGTGGCTGACAATGGTTCGAGTGACGACTCGGTGGCTTTCCTGCGAGATCACTTTTCCGATATAAAAATCATAGAAATACCGGAAAACCTCGGCTTTGCCGGCGGCTACAACGAAGCGCTCCGGCAGTTGGGTACGGATTATGACTACTACGTGCTGCTGAATTCCGACGTAGAGGTCACGCCCTACTGGCTCGATCCATTGCTGGCACTGCTCGAAGCGGATAAAACCGTTGCTGCCTGTCAGCCCAAGATCAGAGCGCAATTGCAGAAGGAATACTTCGAATACGCCGGCGCTGCCGGTGGCTGGCTGGATGGCCTGGGCTATCCGTTTTGTCGGGGGCGCATTTTTGCGGTTACCGAAAAAGATGAAGGGCAATACGACGAAACAATGGAAGTCTTCTGGGCAACGGGTGCCGCGTTGGCGATTCGGGCGCGGCTCTTTCACGACATGGGCGGTTTTGATGCCGATTATTTTGCACATCTGGAAGAAATTGACCTTTGCTGGCGGCTGAAACGGGCGGGCTACAAGATTATGGTCGAGCCAAAGTCCTTGGTATATCACGTCGGTGGCGGCACCTTGAGTTACGATACGCCTGGCAAGGCTTATTTAAACTTTCGCAATAGTTTATACACGTTGATGAAAAATGAACCTGCCGCAAAACTCTGCTGGCTGCTTCCGCTGCGCCTCGTATTGGATGGGCTGGCGGCGCTTCTGTTTCTGACCGAAGGTAAATGGCAGCACATCCGTTCTATCATCCATGCACACTGGACGTTTTTTCCGAATTTTGCCAACATCCTGCGCAAGCGCCGCGTTGCCCGACAGCAGGTGGAAAAAAACCGTATCGGTGCTGCCAATACCGCCGGACGCTACCGGGGCAGCATCGTATGGCAGTATTATGCACTGGGTAAAAAGCATTATCACGATTTGAATTGAATATGCGGAGTAGGTAGCTGGCAGACGACGGCGAGTTCGGAAAATGCTAAACGAGAGAAGTTCATCGCCTGATATCAGTAAAAGCAATTAAATTTCCTTCATATTGGCTAACAGGCGGAGGGAATTCAGCAGGAACTGGACCAATCCGGCATACATGATGGAGGACTATTTTCTTGTCTGTCAAGATAATTTCAGAATTATTAAATTACTGCAAGTCAATTATTTACAGGCTTTTTTATTTTTTCTTAATGGCAAGCCTTTCTGTTGCGGTTCTTCTTCGTATATTTCGTATCAATAGGTGGGATTGGGCGAGTTTGTTGCCTGCCGTTCCGAGTACGTTAAATTCTTCTACCATGAATTTGTTTTTCAGAAAAAGTATAATTGCCGCAACCGGTTTATTTCTATGCCTTTTTCTTATCGTGCATTTATCAGCCAATTGTATTCTGCTACTCCCCGAAGCTATTTCCAGAGGCATGTACAATTCTTACTCCACAATGCTTCGCGAAAGCCCACTCATCAAGGTAATTGCCTATATTCTTTATTTGTCTATCATTTTTCACGTGGTATATGCTCTGATCGTAACGATCAAAAACAATAAAGCTAAATCTGATAAATACGCAGTCAACCATACCCGGGAAAACAGCACCTGGGCGTCCCAGAATATGGGGTTGCTCGGCATCCTCATTTTATTGTTTATCGTGGTTCATCTGGCTAATTTTTGGGCAAGAATCAAGCTTGGCATGGGCGAAGGCGTCGGCTTGGATGCGGATGGACACGTAGATGTCTATGCGGTGACTAACAGCTTGTTTCACAATATCTACTATGTAATGTTCTATTCCCTGCTGATGATTCCGTTGGGCTTTCATTTGCATCATGGTTTGAAAAGCGCCTTTAAATCACTGGGATTTTATCACATAAAAGGGCTGAATACTTTGGCAAAAATAGCATTGGTATATGCGGCAATTATGTCTGTCGGATTCGGAATAATTCCAATTGTCGTCTATTTTAAATGAGCAACATCATGGTTTTAGATTCAAAAATTCCTGCGGGAAAGTTAGAAGATAAATGGCGAAATTATCAGTTGGAAAGCAAACTGATCAATCCTGCTAACAAGAAGAAACTCAGCATCATCGTCGTGGGTTCCGGACTAGCCGGAGCGGGCGCGGCAGCTACGCTGGCAGAATTGGGTTATGACATCAAGTGCTTCTGCTACCAGGACTCTGCTCGCCGGGCGCACTCGGTGGCGGCACAAGGTGGCGTGAACGCGGCAAAAAATTATCAGCACGACGGGGATAGCGTCTGGCGCATGTTTTACGATACGCTGAAAGGCGGGGATTTTCGCTCGCGGGAAGCGAATACGTACCGGTTAGCCGAACTCTCCGCTCCGCTCATTGATCACTTCACCCAGCAAGGCGTGCCCTTTGCCCGCGAATACGGCGGCGTGTTGGTCAACCGAAGTTTTGGCGGAGTGCAGGTGCAGCGCACCTTTTACGCCAGAGGGCAAACCGGTCAGCAGCTCTTGCTGGCGGCATATTCGCAATTGTACAAAATGGTCCGGGCAAAGAAAGTTACCATGTTTACGCGCACCGAAATGCTGGACCTGGTCGTAGTGGATGGAAAAGCGAAGGGCATTATCGCCAGAGACCTGGTGACCGGGGAAATCAAGCGTTTCGCAGCCGATGCGGTCGTGCTGGCTACCGGAGGCTATTCGCGGGTTTTTAGACTCTCCACCCTGGCTATCGGCTGTAATGGAAGCGCGATTTGGAAAGCCCACAAAAAAGGTGCATTCTTCGCTGCGCCGAGCTTCACGCAAATCCACCCCACCGCCCTGCCGCAAGCCAGCGAGGCACAGTCCAAACTCACCCTCATGTCGGAGTCCCTGCGAAATGACGGACGCATTTGGGTGCCCAGCAAAAAGGACGACCCGCGCAAGGCTAATGACATTCCCGAAGAAGAAAGAGATTATTATCTGGAAAGGCGTTATCCAAGCTTTGGAAATCTGGCACCGCGTGATATTGCCTCTCGGGCTGCCAAGGAACGAATCGATGCCGGCTATGGGGTTGGAAGATTGAAAAACGCCGTCTATCTGGATTTTAAACACGCCATTGAGCGATTTGGCATGGATACCATTCGGGATCGGTACGGCAATTTGTTTGATATGTACACAAAAATCACCGGTGTAGATGCGTACCAGGAGCCTATGCAAATTTCTCCGGCGGCGCACTTCTCCATGGGCGGTCTGTGGGTGGACTATGAGTTAATGACTACGATTCCTGGGCTGTACGCTATCGGCGAGTGCAATTTTTCCGATCACGGTGCCAATCGCCTGGGCGCGAACTCCTTACTGCAAGCAAGCGTGGACGGATATTTTATTCTTCCCAATACCATTAATAATTACCTCGCCGCGGAGTTAAAAAGTGAGCAAGTCACCACCGATCACCCGGCATTTGCAGCGGCAGAAAAAGAGGTCAATGCTTATATCCATCGGTTACTCGCGATAAAGGGTACCAAAAGCGTTGACCATTTTCATCGGGAACTGGGGAAAATCATGTGGCACGAGTGCGCAATGAGCAGGACGAAACCGGGATTGGAAAAAGCCATACAGCAGATAAAAGCGCTGCGGGAAGAATTCTGGCGCGACGTCAAAGTGACCGGTATCGCCGCTGAACTGAATACAGAACTGGAGAAAGCACTGCGACTGGCTGATTTTATTGAATTGGGCATTCTGATGTGTACCGATGCCCACCAACGCGACGAATCGTGCGGCGCTCATTTTCGGGAAGAATTTCAAACCGAAGATGGCGAAGCCATTCGGATAGATGATGAATTTTCCTACGTTTCTGCCTGGGAATACGACAAGGGCGCGTTCCAATTACACAAGGAAGAATTAACGTTTGAATCGGTGCAACCGACGGTAAGAAGCTATAAGTAAATTTTAAATTCAGCTTATGATGACAGTTACGTTTCGGATTTGGCGACAAGATGGTCCGAATGAAAAAGGGACGTTTAAAGATTATGAAGTGAGCGACCTCACGGAAGATATGTCGTTTTTGGAAGCATTGGATCATCTCAATGAGATATTGGTATTGCAAGATGAGAAAACCATTGCCTACGAATACGACTGCCGGGAGGGTATTTGCGGGCAATGCGGTCTTTTCATCAATGGTCGGGCGCATGGCCCTTATCGAAATATGACGACCTGCCAATTGCACATGCGTAGCTTCAAAGATGGCGAAACCATCGTCGTTGAGCCCTGGCGCGCAGCGGCATTCCCGATCATCAGGGATCTGATTGTTGATCGCTCTGCTTTCGATCGGATTATTGAGCATGGCGCATACATCAGCGCTAAAACCGGCACGGCACCGGAGGCGAATGCCATTCTGGTCGGTAAGGAAATTGTGGATAGAGCGATGGACGCAGCGGCTTGTATTGGCTGCGGTGCTTGCGTAGCTGCTTGTAAAAACGCTTCGGCTGCGCTGTTCACTTCTGCCAAAATCAATCACTTAAATGCGCTGCCCCAGGGCAAACCCGAGCAGCACCGGCGCGTCCTGGATATGATGGCGCAAATGGAAGAAGAAGGGTTTGGACATTGCTCCTTTACGGGGGCCTGCGAGGTGGAATGTCCTGCCGGGATTTCCATCGTCAATATTGCGGAGATGAATGCCCGGTATCTGAAGGCGAAATTGTTTGGGTAGAATCTTCATGTTTCGTAGGGATATCCGGGTTAAGAGCAAAAGAGTACCAAGAAAAATACTGTTCGGATTTTGCAAAAATAGTTATTTGCAAAAATTAATACTTCCACGTATTTATTTTGCAGATACTTCTTTTTGTTAATATATTTTTAAATGCACTTCATTTTACATAAAACCTGAGCAATGTTATACCCAACTTCGAGAAATTATCACCTTCTATTGTTTGTTTTATTCGCTTGCCATCTGCCATTTAAAGGTAGTTCGCAGGACTGTGGCGAACTTGCAACTAAAGCGCAAGAAGTACTTCAGCTCGTCATTAAAGCAGGAAATAATCTTTCGCAAGGCAATTATGAACAAGCAATAGTAGATGCAAGAATCGGCAAGGCAAAGTGCTTAGATATGGGGTTCTGGGATGGGGCGCTGGTACTTAATAACTTCATCTACAATTGTCATTTAGCAGCCTTAGCTAATGATTCTGCAAATATCTATGCGGAGCGATCGTTGGAAATGATGCGAAAAGCACCGGTATCTATTGGGCGTCTTATTCATGCCAATGTGAATTATAGCGCTAGTTCTGTTTCTATAGAGCGAGGAGATTATGAAGAAGGCTTAGCTTTACTCATTGAGGCAGGTAATTTGATAAAAGATACTTCCAAGGTAGATGTAAACTTGGATTATTTCGCTAATTGTAAAGAGACCAATTTCCTGAATCAATCAATCAAGTTCCAGCTAAATCTTTTAAGCAATACAATGCTAGCGCAAATTTACAATTATACGGGTGCAGCGCTGATTTATCTGTTGCAGCCTGATCGAGCGATCAATTACTACTTACAGGCAGATGCGCTTTTTGAAAAGGCAGATATGAAGAGTGAGCAAGCAAATGTTTGGATTAATATGGGCGGTGCCCTACAAGTCATGTTTAATAAAGACGTTTATTCGCAAATAGGTAAATTATCTTTCGATGGAGATAGTATTTCGATCGGGCAAGCAGAAATATATTGCTTTGATCGTGCGCTCCGTATTTTAGAAGATGAGCCGGATAAGAGTTTTTTGCAAGGAGTAGCCAGCACGAACAAAGCAACTAGTTATCTGCTTAAACAGAATTATGAGAAAGGTTTAGTCGCAATAAATGATGCGCTGGATTATCTTACAAAAGCAGACGCTAGTGACTTTGAAAGTGCCATGAGAGCGGGTATATCCCTGGAAGCATACAAGCTCTACGTGTTGGCACAGAAGTCATTATACTTGGGCAAACTAAACCGAAAAACGGAATGTCAAGCCGTAATTGACACGGTGGCCCTGCTGCTTGAGAAGAATTTGCGGGGCAAATTAGAGTCGTCCATACTACCGTGGGTAGGCATAAGTACGATCACAAGTACAGCTTGCGAAGCAATTGAAAATTGGGAACAGTATGAATATTTTCTTGACCAGGCATTTCGCCTGGTTTATCCCGATAAAGACCTTGCTGTATTTGACTTCAAGGATTCAAGAGCCTATGACATCAATGCTTATTTAGCAGCTTCTATTTTTTTGCGATACGGGCGATTGCTGGAGCTTTCGCCTAAGCTGGAGCGCCTATCTGAAGTTCAAAAGCTAGAACGTGTTCTACACTATCACAAACTTGCTATTTTGTCTTATGAAAACAGGTTAAATGCGTTTACATCGTCGGGTGTGAGGACGCTGCAGCAAGCAAATAATATCGCGAACTTCAATACTGCCCAGCAAGGTATTTATCCGGAAGCTATCCGATTAACGAAGCGACTTTATGAGCTGACCGAAGAACTCGGGTACCTGGATAGTATTTTTCAATTGATGGAGCGAAGTAAAGCTTATATCATGAGGAAAAATATAAATGAATTAGAACGTTTTAGAGGAGTGGCGAAAAGTGATCTTGAAAAAGAAAAGGCCTATTATGAAGAAATTTTCGCTTTGCAAAAGGCGATGAATACTGGAGTATCTGGCGATGACCGGCTGGAGAAGCTACGTGCCTCTGAGCAATTGGAAAATGAACTTGCACCGTTTTTACAATACTTACAAGATAAATATCCGCAATACTACGCTGCACGTTACGGCAATGAAGTGAGCACCGCGCAGGGTATTAGAGCAGCTATTTTGGACGATGAGACCGCTATTTTAAATTATATGTATGTCAATGATACTTCCGGGTATCTGAATTTATTGAAAGTCAACCAGGAAGAAACACGAATTGTCAACATTACTCCGCAAGGTAATATGCGCCAATTAATTGACCAGTTACATGAATCGGTGACTGACAGGTCTTTTGCCTCGAATGATGACGTTGCAACTACTTATTCCAACGCTGCATCCCTATTGTACGATGCACTCATCGCACCAGTTGAAAAAGATATTGCAGGCTTAAAAAGATTGATTATCATCCCGGATGGAGAATTGTATCGCCTGGATTTTAATTTACTTTTATCCAAAAAGTTGGAAAAGCTACCCAAATATGATGGTTTGGTAGATGGATTTATGTTTCCTTACCTGTTAAAAAAATATGCTATAAGTTACACCACTTCAGCCTCATTATTAATGGAGAGACCATTAAAACAACAAGATGATAAGGTTAGGTTAGACCTAGTATATGGAGGTTTTGAACCAGATTATAGTAATTGTTCTGACAACAAATGGAGAGAGATGCCTTTTGACGATGTAAGTAGTATTCGTTCAGACTTGTTTCCCAACCAGTCAAATGTCTGGGTGGATGAAAATGTTTCTAGAAATGTGTTCCAATCTGTAGTTGATCAATATTCATTCAGTATTTTACATTTTTCTGGTCATTCTTTTCTTCATCCTACCAGACCTCTGGATGCCTATTTGGCTTTAGGTTGCACAAAAAATGGAAGAGACGCTATCACCGTAGCCGATCTTTACAATATGTATATTAATGCCGATCTTTCAATACTGGCTAGTTGTCAATCTGGCATCAATTCCCTCTTCCACCCAGGGGAAGGTTTTCCGAGCCTTGCCAAAGGCTTCGAGTACGCTGGTTGTCCAAGCATGATTATGAGCCAGTGGGATGTAGATAATAATGCCGGCAAGGAAGTAATCATCTCTACGTTAAAATATCTAAAGCAAGGAGAAACATACGATGTTGCTCTTTGGCGAGCAAAACTAGATTACCTGGAGTCAACCGATAAGGATATTGAAGATTTTGTACCGTATTATTGGGCGCCAATGATTGCCTGGGGGCGCATGAAGTCACTCGATTAGATCCATAAGTTTTTGTGCTTTGGTTTTTCGAGAACTTACCCTCGCATCCAGAATATCTTGAAGCAAGGGACGGGCTTCGTTGGGTCTATTAAGCTGAAGCAGCGCAAGAATTCTATACCACCGGGCATTGCTCTGTTGAGTAGTGCCCTCCAACTGTGCAAATTGAGCAATAGCAGCTTCGTACCGATCTTCATAAAAATATGCCAGCCCCAGCGCCAGTCTAATCTCAGAGTCATTTGGAGCGACTTCATCAACGATCGGTTTGACCAATTCGATAAGCTGACCAAACTGGCGCGAATCGTACAATTCTTTCCAAGCTGTAAAATCCGGATTTCCGCGAGTTTCATTGAATGCATGAATTTCTTTGGCGTATTCATCAGCTAGCTGGGCAATAGGCCCTGGATTAGCGTTTGCTGTCGAAGGTTCTGCAGATGGCTCAGTTGGAGTTAGTGGCTCCGAAGAAATCGGCTCTTTTGGCGTTTGTTCTTGTTCCGGTTTTTCGGGAGCAGGTGGCGACGTAGTGGGATTATCCCTTGAGGTAGTTGGAGATTCCGTACCGGGTAGCGGCGCCTCCGCATTGGGCAGTAAAAACCAAATGCCGCCGACAATAATAACGACACCCAGTGTCCCCAACAACCATAAGCGACGATTATTCATACGCTGGGGGGCATCCCGGTGTTCTTTGGCAATTTCCTGGACGAAATCCGTTGCTTGTCGCCGCTGCTGCAGTTCGATAAATCGCTCCGCCGCTGCCAATTCCCTTACTTCCTGTTCCAGTAGCGCATCCGTTTTCATTTCCTCCTCAAAGACTTGTTTTTCCGCATCATTCATCTCGCCGCGAACGTAGCGATCAGCCCGATAAGCTACCTGTAGCGCTCGTACTTTCTCCGTCAGCGATTCGTCATCCTGCATGGCTTGCTCCAGTCGGGTTTTATCCGACTCGGAGATACTGCCGACGACGTATTCATTGATAAGATGTTCTAATGTTTTTTCCACAATTCAAAATTTACAGTCTCAGCTATTTTGCTAAACTATCTGGCTGTTTGACAATATATCCTTCTTTTTGCAAAATTTCAATCAACTCTTTCTTACACTTTGTACGCATAACACTTGCGGAAGCGGCATTGCTATATCCCAGTTTTTTTGCAAGCTGTTCCATAGCTTGATCGGGCTCTTCAGGAAAGAGCAGCGCGAGACATTTAGGATTAGGCAACTGAGCCAGTATCCGATCCACTTCTTCCGCCAATTTCACATCAATAGTAAAAATTTCAGTATCCGCCGGCATTTGTCCTGCCAGGATTTCCATTAATTGAAATATTCGCTTTTTTTTCTTTAGCCAATCAGCGGTTAGGTTATTGAGCATTCCTTTGAAATATCCCCAGAACGATGTCTGAATATCGAGTTTTTTATGCTGGCTTTTCAAATGTAAATTAATAAATGCCTGTTGGACAATATCCTCCGCATCTTGCTCACTCACTCGGTGATTTTTTACAAGATGTTTTATGGCGCGGGTATAGAAATTTTTATACAAGCTAGAAAACGCTTGGTCATAGCCTTTTGCCGAAGGTCCTTTTTGTAAGACCTTCAGTATCTGCCTGGTATTATGATGCTGGAAAATTGAAGACATAGGAACGCGAATATCACTGCCGACAAATGTAGGGAATAATTATTAAAAAAAATTGTGATTGCGAGTTAAGATTTTAGCGCTTATCGGGACTACTAAAATAGAACAAGCCGGGAAATCTATAGACACTGCACCGTCGTCCCACAAGTACACCCCAGGTGTGCCTGGGAGCGGTATGTGCCTGGCTGGTTTCGGGAGATATTCTGAAAAGTCCCGCTTTATGGCGCCGTGGAGCAAAAGTGAGTAAGACCACTTTTTAAATCCACAACAATGATTGGAGAAAATCTTAAAAATCGCCTGGAAGCGCTGGTCGCTTCCCCTGGAAATCTATTGCGTAACCTGAACCGCGGACTGAAGGTCGGCTGCATGCTCGCCGTCGCTACGGTAAGCCAGTGCAACTACGTCCCCACCACCAATTCCGGTGAGGAGGAGTGCTGTGTACCGGTTGAGGATATTGCGGATTGTACGTGTATTATTACCGACGATGTAGTAAATGGTTAAGTTAATTTGGGAAGAGCCTTTGCGCTCTTCCCAATTGATTTTTGGGAGCGTCAGTCCGCATTTGAGTACTCTATGACTTATTTAATATTTTCATTAACCAATCTTTAGCAAAAAGATTATCCATTGATTGCACTTTTTTCCTCAAACCTACCCTTTCATTTTCAGAGTAGCTTAATTCGTTTTTCAATAAAAACATCTCATTTAAAATTTTCAAGAAATTTTTGTAAGCCATTTTTTCACCCTCAGTTAAAACTTCTTCCCTTGTTAGATACCTTTCAAAGGTATTTTTCGTTTTCAAAAATTTTTCTGAAAAAGAAAAGTCCTCTAAGTATTTTACTAAATAAATCCGAATCAATAGACCTCTCGCCCTGATGGCATATTTATACTTTTTTCTTACCAATACCCTATAATTGTCGTTATCACTTGGAGGTGTGAAAAGTTTCTGCTCGTGGTCTTCTTCCTCTTCATATCCCCTCAAAAGATGGTGCGCTTCCTCATAACGCTCTGTGTGAAAATTTTTAAATGCATTTGCTAAGCAAAGTATGTTGTCTTTTTTTTCTTCTTCCAGATAATTTTCATATTGCGCCATAAATTCATCTAGGAATAATAATTCCTGATTTAAAGCTTCTTGGTCTAACTTCTTGCCGAGCTCAATGGAAATTGTACAAACAACGTTAAGAAAAATATCATCAGAAATGACTCCATTGATTAATAGTAAACTTTTGGCAAGTTCCTCATCTTTGATCGCGTTATGCAACCAATATAAGATATCCACATTCCAATCCGCTTCTTTGTACTTAAGCCCTCGATTATATAAATGGGTAATTACTTTTATTATGGTCTGTTTTTCTTTAAAAGAAAATTTAGGATAGTACTTAAAGAAAGCAGCCTGAAAATCTTGAAACCTTTTTTCATGAGGGCTTTCTCGAAGAAAAGCGATAATATCCACATAAGCTCTGATAAGCAAATCCTTGCTGTAATAATGTTCAGCCAATTGCAACACAATATCGGTACGCTCAATGTTTTTTTCCTCTTGGAAGAAATTTTTTCGAATCAAGGACTCGGTGACGTGCCGTAGTTTGAGGGCAAGATAGTGCCGGTCAAGGTAATTATTGGTTTTCACTAAATTAGGCAAGTTAGGCGCAGAGCGTTCAGCGGTTGGGTAATGATGGCGCTCGCGGTATAGCCAGGCGAGGTTGCCGTAGCTGTCTGCATCCAGCAGGGTGGGATCGAGGATTTTTTCGTAATCATCGCACGCCTGATCAAAAAACTCCTTATCCGGGCGTCGGCTCAGTTGGGCGATGAGCACCGGCTGACGCGTAGCGTCGTCGTTCTTGAGCGCGTAGTGCGCGATGAATTGGGGGATGAGCTGTTTAAGCCTCAGTAAATGCTCATACAACCTATACAGTTTTTTGCCCGCAGTTCCTTCTTCGGTATAAATGCTATCCGCCGTTTTTTGCGCATTCCATTTTACTTGGTTGGGGTTTCGTTTGAATTGGGCGATAAGCCTATCATAAAGGTCAACGATTTTCTCAGCATTATTGAAAAAAGGCGATTGCAGGAATTTACGTAGCTGTGTCCTTTCATCCGGAGGCAAAATTTTGAACCAGGCAAAAATTTCCGTCCTGATTTTTTCCTCTTTTGATAGTTTCATGTCTGTTGGATTAAAGTGTTGCTTGTCAGGGTTTTATAAAAAGGTGTAATAAATTAAAAGAGCAAGCCAGGCAAACATTTGCTTCCGAAACAAGGTGTTTGCGTCTGGAAGCAAACGTTTCAGTTACCATATTTTTGGGATGAAATGGTTGAATAACCACTTCGGTGAAAGTACCAAAAAATTGTTAGAAAATGCTGATCGAACCTTTTAAATCGGAGCGACCGATGCCTGAAAATGCTGAACGGCGGCTAAAATTGTATGCGCAGTTGCAGGCATACGCGGACAATCGAAACGGCGAGCAATGGTCGCGCGAGATCCTGTGGCATGCATTGAACGAGTATTTTAAAGCCACTTTCCCTGTGATGAGCGGTGCACACTTTGAGTTTGTGTACGCCGTAGATACGCGCGGTGAACAAATTTGCTACCATCGTGGCATTAAGAAATATTTGGGGTATCACGCAGCCGAAATTAACCTGGGGTGGCTGGTGGAAGCCTTGCATCCGGAAGAGCGAAGATACATGAGTAAATTGACCACTCGCATTGGGGACTTTGTCGAACAATATAGACCAGAACCGCTTACGCTTCATTTTTCGATGACGCATCGCATTCGGAGAGCCGATAATTCGTACATCAAGATACTCCGTCAGATGTATCCATTTTTGATGGACAAAAATCATAAGTTACTGATTTATTTTTGCCTGTGTATTGATATTACCAATCTGGTAGAGGCAAAGGAGAAAATCTCCTTCGATATCATAATACCCAGGCAAGCGGTCTATAGCAAGTCGGAAGCTATGGACTTTTTCTCGGATTTACTGTCCGGGAAGCCGGTGGCATTCACCGAGCGCGAATTAGAAGTGGTCAAAGTGTGGAGCGAAACAGACTCCTCCCGTGTAGCCGCAGAACGACTGGGGATTACCATCCGCACACTCGAAACACACTTAAAAAACGCCCGCAACAAACTCAACGTCCGGCGCAGCCTGGACGTGGTACTGTATGCCAAGGAGCATAATATGATTTAAAAAAATAGCGTACCAAAAAGTTGGTATTTACGAAAATCTTGGTAAGACGAAAAGGTAGATAACTGCTAACATTGGCTCATGTAATACCTGAATACATCGAACTATTGTAAATATGCCGCTGAAATGTACAGAAAACAAAGGCAAACTGAGAATCTAACTTCATTTTTAACCTGGAG
>CAZFBU010000118.1:11708-14081 GCA_964517175.1 uncultured Saprospiraceae bacterium | reverse complement strand
TTCGCTACATCAGGTGTTTCCAGCAGACTGGCGTTTGCAAATTCATGATCGGCTAGCGCGTACAGGGCATTTTTATCCTGGAACACCTGCTCCAGGCGCTCGGCGTGGCGCTCGTGATGCAAATCGGTGCCGAGATAGTCAATCATCTTGTTTTTCAGGAGCTTAAGCGCCAATTCCTGCGTCGGTTTCCCATAATAGCCGGTCAAAGACAGGATGTTTAGCTGAAATTCGCAGCCGTATTCTTTAAGGCGCTGATATTGATTAAAATTCTTTTTCAGAAAAATGTATCGCTCGGGATGCGCCAATATGGGTTTGTAACCTTTGGTTTGCAATTTGAAAATATGATGAAACAGATTTGGCGGCTCCGAAACAAACGACATTTCCACCAGCACGCGATTGCCTGGAAGGGTTAATAAATCGGCATCTTTGATCAAGTCCTCGAATTGCTCGTCCATATAATATTCGGCAGCGACGTCAATTTTGATTGGGATGCCTGCCTCTTTCACGGCTTTCCTTACTCGTTCCAATCCACCCAAAATATCTTCCCGCGTATTCGGATACAAATCTGACATGATGTGCGGCGTGGTAATCAGTTTTTTATACCCTAAGCCATGTAGTCGTTGTATGAGCGCCAATGATGTCTCCAGACTATCTGCTCCGTCGTCAATGCCCGGTATCAAATGCGAATGAATATCGACCTGCAAGTGGGCGAAGTCGGAGATGAGTTTGGGTGATGATTTTTTGAAAAAGGAGATCATTCTTTAATATAATTCCAGTATTCCTGCCGGAGATGATGATAGAAATTCATTGATCGATACATTATTATGCGTCAAAAGTTCAATAATATATTTTGTAGTCACGTTACCACTTCTAATCCACACGACCTTAGGTGGATGACCATATTTGTTGAGTAAGTGATAAAAATCCGCGTCTTTTGTGAGAATAGCAAAGCCATTATCTTGAGCATATCTAAATACCGCTTCGTCAGAAACTTGATCCATACCCAAAGAAAAAACGTGCTGACAGCCTGGAAAAGAGTCCTTTATTTGGTCAGCTATTCTTGGAGATAAATTATTGTCAATCAGAAACATAAGGGATTAAACAGCCGAACTGACCAGAACCAGTTTATTTTTTTCGGCATCGGCGGCATAAGCTAAGGATGCCAGTATATCTTCCGATGTTAATTGAGGAAAATCCTCTAAAATTTCTTCCATCGTCATGCCCGCAGCAAGATAGCTCAGAATATCGTAAACAGTGATGCGCATTCCCCGGATGCAGGGCTGGCCACTACGTTTTCCGGGCTCGATGGTGATATATTTCTGATAGTCAATCATTTTTTAAAGATATAACTTCTCTAACGGGCAAAAAAGTTCTACTTCAATTATTCTGATAAAAAGATTGATACCAGAAAATAAATTCCTCAATCCCCTCCCGCACCGTCGTCGCTGGTTTATAATCAAAATCCCTGACCAGGTCAGATACATCCGCATAAGTCATTTTCACATCGCCCGGTTGCATCGGCAACATTTCTTTCCGGGCTTTCTGCCCTAAAATGTCTTCAATTGCCTCAATAAATTCCATTAATTGCACCGGCTGCTGATTACCAATATTATAAACCTTATATGGTGCTGGTGAACTTGCCGGATTCGGGGCTTTGCCATCCCAATCTTTATCGCCACTCGGCGGATGATCCAACACACGCACGATCCCTTCGACGATGTCATCAATGTAGGTGAAATCACGCATCATGTCGCCGTTGTTGAATACTTGGATCGGCTGGCCGTTCTCAATTGCATTGGCAAATAAAAAATACGCCATATCTGGTCGACCCCAGGGACCATAAACCGTGAAAAAGCGCAAACCCGTAGTCGGCAGATCAAACAAATGGCTGTAGGTATGCGCCATCAATTCGTTGCTTTTCTTGCTTGCCGCGTACAGCGACACGGGATGATCGACATTATCACTTGTAGAAAAAGGGATATTTTCATTCAAACCATATACGCTGGAACTGCTAGCATACACGAAATGCTTTACCTGGTGATGCCGACAACCTTCGAGCAGATTGACAAAACCAACGATATTGCTATTTACGTATGCCCGAGGATTTTCGAGGCTATAACGAACCCCTGGCTGCGCCGCGAGATTGCAAACTATATCGAATTGCTCCGTTGCAAATAATGAGTCCATTGCTTCCTGATCCTCCAAGGCTATTTTCACGAAACGGTAATTTGCATTTTTTTCACTGGTAATCGTTTTGCCGTACTCGATTTTATCTTTGGGAATGCCTGCCTCTTGCAAACGGGCGTATTTCAAGTTGACATCGTAATAGTCATTGATCACATCCAAACCCACCACTTCGTCCCCGCGCTCCAC
>CAZFBU010000118.1:9509-11608 GCA_964517175.1 uncultured Saprospiraceae bacterium | reverse complement strand
GGCTTCGCGCGACGTGTGCATCACCATGTATTTCTTCGATGGTTGCAGTGGTTTGTCATTGAACCAGCAGATCATCAAATCCAGGTCTTGCTCGGATTGAGGAACATTATTTTCCCGCACGATCATATCGCCTCTACTTACGTCAATATCATCCGCTAGTAGCATGGTTACTGACATGGGCGGGAATGCCTCGGTTATTTCTCCATCGATCGTGTCGATCTTTTTTATTGTGGAAGTAAAGCCCGAAGGCAAAACCATCACTTTATCACCTTGCTTGAAAATGCCGCCCGCTATGCGTCCTGCGTAGCCGCGGTAATCGTGAAATTCATCGGTATTGGGGCGAATGACGTACTGTACGGGAAAACGGCAATCAATCAGATTGTGGTCGCTGCCAATGTGTACATTTTCCAGGTAATACATGAGCGTCGTGCCTTTGTACCAGGGCATCTGATCGGATTCATCGACCACATTGTCGCCCTTCAAAGCTGAAATGGGGATGAAATGCACATCCTGTACGTCTAGCTTGGAGCAAAAATGATAAAATTCATCTTTAATTTCTTCGTAAACAGACTCGCTGTAATCCACCAAATCCATTTTATTGATACAAACCACGAGGTGTGGAATTTGCAGCAAAGAGGCAATGATCGCGTGGCGGCGGGTTTGTTCTAAAACGCCATTTCTAGCGTCAATCAAAACCAAAGCGACGTTGGCGGTGGAAGCTCCCGTCACCATATTTCGAGTGTATTGAATATGCCCGGGCGTGTCGGCGATGATGAATTTGCGCTTGGGCGTCGCGAAGTAACGGTAAGCCACATCAATGGTGATGCCTTGTTCGCGCTCGGATTTCAGACCATCGGTCAGCAGCGCCAGATTAACCCCTTCTTCACCGCGCCGCTCGGTGGCGGTTCTAACTGCTTCGAGTTGATCTTCAAAAATGGCTTTACTGTCGAATAATAATCGTCCGATCAACGTGCTTTTTCCATCATCCACGCTGCCCGCTGTGGTGAAGCGAAGCAGGTCGGCGTCGCCTTTTTTCTTGGTGAACTTTGCAATGTTATTGCTCATAGTTGAGATTTCGGTTTGTTGACCAATCGGAGATTAGTGGTACTTGATTTTCGCCGATCGAAGATCAGCGCTACGCGGGTCGCCGATCAGAGATCAGCGCTACGTTAAAAATAACCTTGTTTTTTGCGATCTTCCATTGCCGTTTCCGAACGCTTATCATCGGATCGGCCGCCACGCTCGGTCGTGCGGGAAATCGCTACTTCCGTAATCACATCCTCAATCGAATTGGCAGTGGAAAGCACCGCTCCGGTGCACGTCATATCGCCGATGGTACGAAAACGAACCGTCATTTCTTTGACTTCCTCCGTTGGCTTCAGCTTTATGAAATCGGATGTCGCCATAATAACGCCATCGCGCTCAAAGCACGGGCGCTGGTGCGAGAAATAGAGATTCGGCAGCGGTACCTCCTCAGCGGCAAGGTATTGCCAGACATCCAGTTCCGTCCAGTTGCTGATTGGGAACACTCGGAAATGCTCACCCATATGCTTTTTGCCGTTGAATAGATTCCACAGTTCCGGGCGCTGATTCTTAGGATCCCACTGTCCGAATTCATCCCGGTGCGAAAAGAAGCGCTCCTTCGCGCGGGCTTTTTCCTCGTCGCGCCGACCGCCGCCCAGGGCAGCGTCAAATTTATGTTGCTCAATTGCTTCCAATAAAGCCGTCGTTTGCAAGCCATTGCGACTGGCGTTGAAGCCCTTTTCCTCCTGCACCAAGCCGCGATCAATCGCATCTTGCACCGAAGCAACTACTAGCTTTACGCCCAATTGTTCTGCCCACCAGTCGCGATATTCGATCGTTTCGGGGAAGTTATGTCCCGTATCCACGTGCATGATCGGAAAGGGAATACGCGCCGGATAAAAGGCTTTTTGCGCCAAATAGGTCATCAAAACCGAATCCTTTCCGCCGGAAAACAGGAGCACCGGATTTTCAAATTGTGCCGCCACTTCCCGGATGATGAAAATGGATTCTGCTTCTAATTCCCGGATATGTGTTAAGTGGTAGTTCATGTTTGGTCGGTGTGTCGGTTTAGCGGT
>CAZFBU010000118.1:7013-9409 GCA_964517175.1 uncultured Saprospiraceae bacterium | reverse complement strand
ACGGTGTAACGGTTTATCGATGTAACGGTTTACGGTTTATCGGTAATGCGGTTTGTCGGTTTGGTTGTAACAGATTAAAGGTTGTAAATAAGTTAAGATTTTATTTACACTTTGCGCTAATGTTAATTGAGTGGTTTCAATCTCAATCGCCGGATTTTCGGGGGCTTCGTAAGGAGAATTGATCCCCGAAAAATCCTTGATTTCGCCGCGCCGCGCTTTGGCGTACAACCCTTTCACATCGCGTTGCTCGCAAACTTCCAGGGGCGTATTGATATAAATTTCGATAAAATCGTCGGCTCCGATGATCGCCCGTGCGCGCTCCCGAATCTCGTGGGTCGGACTGATGAAACTGCAAATTGCAATCACGCCGCTATCTACATACAGTTTAGCAATTTCGGCAATGCGCCGGATATTTTCTTCCCGGTCTGCCAGGTTGAAGCCCAGATTGGCATTGATGCCGCTGCGAATATTGTCGCCGTCGAGCAACTGGGCGAAATGCCTGTGCTGAAACAATTCCTTTTCCAATATCTTCGCAATCGTACTCTTTCCGGAACCAGATAAACCGGTCATCCACAGCACTTTACTGCGTTGATTCAGGAATCGCTCGCGATCCTCTCGCTGGAGCATGTCATTGAAAATCGGAAAAATATGCTCGCTGACGGGATTCATTTGTTTCTGGATTGCCACCACTGGCGTATTGTGCCGCGCGGCGCCAGTTGCCAGGCGCGCTCGTGCAGGTAGTACAAAAATATTTTCGTAATCACTTCGGTACCGCCGATGGCGGCAGCTATTTTTAAACTACCGGTGAAAACGTAAGATAGCACCATCGTATCCAATGTGCCGACCACTCGCCAGGAAACGCCTTTTAGCACGCTGCGCAGGTGTGATTCCTTTTCGTATTGGACCAAAGATGCGGGTTTCTCCTGCTCGGATGATTGGTTGCTCATGGCTATTGCTTTTGCGATGCTCCATTTTTTACTCCTGATTTGGTCTGAAATGGATGCGCTGCCAACGGTAAGGCTGCCAATGCATGATAGGGCGTTTCCAAACCAATGGGCTTGGCTTCGCGAATCTGTTGGGCTATTTCGATTGATGGCAATGTATCCGCCACACCAAATCCCGCATCCGCCAAAATGGCCTCGTAGCTCCGCGTATGCAAATCGGTGAAACCACTGCTGAATTCAACTGCTTCGCCATCTACTGTAATCGAACGATAGGTGCGCGCTCCATTCATATTCGCGGGAAGCGTCGCTTCATTGATACTCAAAAACCATTTGACCTGCGCTCGTTCCAATTCGAGATAGCCCGCCGCCCGGTCTTGTGTGTGCACGTGAACGACACTTTTCTGCACCGCTCCAAAAATCCAGAGCAGCATATCAAAAAAGTGAATGCCAATGTTTGTGGCGATGCCGCCGGACTTGCTCTCGTCGCCTTTCCAACTGGCGTAGTACCATTTGCCACGGGAAGTGATATAGGTCAATTCGACCTGGTGTTTTTTATTGCTTGTCGCAATTTTTTCCCGTAATTTGATGATTTCCGGGTGCAGCCGCAATTGTAAAATGGTATGAATTTTTCCACCAGTTTCGGATTCTATCGCTTGGAGGGCAGCTGCGTTCCAGGGATTCAAAACCAAAGGCTTTTCGCAAATGACATCCGCGCCCAGCCGCAAGCCGAAGCGAATGTGCGCATCGTGCAAATAATTCGGCGAACAAACCACCAGGTAATCGATCTTCGTGCCTTCGCGCTTCAATTTTTCCAGGTGCCGGTCGAAGCGTTCAAACTCGGTAAAAAAATCCGCCTCCGGAAAATAAGAATCAATCACGCCAACGTTGTCGTGCTTGTCGAGTGCCGCTACAAGCCGGTTGCCGGTTTCTGCGATGGCTCGTAAATGCCGGGGTGCGATGTAGCCGGCGACGCCGATCAAAGCGAAGTTCTTCAAGTCGGAAATCGGAAATCGGAAATTGGAAAAGCTGCTTCGTCCTGCATTGTCATTTTCGTCCTCTTCGGCTTTTCGCAGATTTAATTAAGCTAACTACAATTGCTGTAATTTCGTTTGCTTCGGTAAGCAAGGCATTCACGTCTTCGCCAACATTCCACTTTGCTGCTTGTATAAGCTCCAGCCAGTAAACACACTCATCTGCTTCCTCTTCAACAATCCCTAATTTTGCTAAATACTCTGCGTCTGAACGTCCCCGCTTTGCTGCTCGATAATTAGCGCCAACAGAAGATGCCGATCTTGCCAATTGATTTTTGATATTTCTAGCAGCAGCATTCGGTGGTAATTTTTCTACAAATTCAAAAATAAGTAAAACGAATATCCTGATTCGATCATTGAGATCGTAAGGCTTATTCTTCAGTAGCTCTATGCCCATTCCCACTTTCAGTTTCCGACTTCC
>CAZFBU010000118.1:0-6913 GCA_964517175.1 uncultured Saprospiraceae bacterium | reverse complement strand
CCTTTTTCTAAAACATACACATCGCCTGTCGCGTTACAAATCGCTTTTCCATCCGTAAATTCCAGCCTTTCGCCAAATTCACTCATCCAGCCAGTTTGCTTCGCGGGATTACCTACGACCAGGGCGTAATCCGGTACATCTTTCGTTACCACCGCGCCTGCGCCAATGAAAGCGTATTTGCCAATCGTATTGCCACAAATGATGGTTGCATTCGCGCCAATGCTTGCGCCCTTCCCTACGCGCGTTGGCAGGTACGCGCTCTTTCGACTCACCGCGCTGCGCGGATTGATCACATTCGTAAAAACCATTGACGGACCGAGAAATACATCATCTTCGCAAGTCACTCCTTCGTAGATCGAGACGTTGTTCTGCACTTTGACGTTATTGCCCAACACCACATTTTTAGCTACAAATACATTTTGCCCCAGGCTGCAATTGGCGCCAATCGTCGCCCCCGACATAACATGGCAAAAATGCCAGATTTTGGTACCGGAGCCGATGATGGCGTTTGATTCAGCAATGGAAGTAGGGTGGATAAAATAGTTTTCTTCTTCTGAAAGTTGAAGAGTTGATGGGTTGATGGGTTGATAAGGAACTTCGGGGTCTTCGATTTGATCGTTCTGTGAATTTCGCAACGCGTTTAGTTGATTGGCAATAGCCAGAATATTTTTTCTGAATGCATCCAACTTTTCTTGTTGCAAGTATTTTAGCCGTTCCGCTATCAAAAGCTGATTCAACACCTCCATCAAACTGCTGTAAGCTATTTCCGTGAAGCGCGCCTGCTCTTTTTTTGAAATGCGTCCGGCACCTTCCGCCAGATTAGAACTCACGGAAACGATTGCGCGGCGCAGTTGATTCGTCAATCCGTACAACTCTTCTTTCGGAAAATCAGCCGTAACCTGATATATCTCTTCGGTCAGTGCCATCACGTCCGCCCAAACCCGTAACCGTTCAAATGAAAATTTATACCCCATCCTTTCAACCTTTCAACCTTTCAACCCTTCAACTCTTCCTCCCTTCAACCCAAAAACACACGGCTTCGCCGCTGAAAAGTCGCAAGGGCTTTTCACAAAAAAGGAAACTCCATGTCGAAAAATCAGGCTTCAATGCCAATTAAAAATCAAGTATCTGCCCGCCCAAGACGAACAAACTGCCACCTGCTCCTGCTCACTGGCTCCTACAAAGAAAGTCCCCAGTTAGCCACAGCTCTAGCTTGTATCTCTTGTCTCGCGATGCGTTTGCCCGTGCGGCGCAGCCACGCCGGATTGACAAACATGCGCATCTCGTAACCCAGGTTTTCCAGTTCGATGACGAAATTCTTTTCGTCCTGTTTTTCCACCAATTTGCCGCGCAGACCGGTCAGGCTGCCGCCGATGACTTCCACTTCGTCGCCCGGCTCGTAGCTGTTCGGATTTACCGAAATTTCCTGCCCTTCGCCCACCACGCGCTTCATGAGCTCCATCTCCGTTTCGGGAATGGCGATCAGGTCCTTTGCAATTTTTACAAAGTTGACCACGTCCAGTGTTTCGAGCACCGGCACGTATTCCGGCTTGGTGATTTTGGTGAAAATATAGCAACTGATGAGCGGCAATTCCACGTGCTTGACCTTGCGGGTATAGCGTCGCGTGAACCCCTGCAATGGCAGATAAGCTTCGATACCCTGCTCCTGCAAGCGCTTGAACACTTGCTTTTCGCGCTTGTATTTGGTATAAACCGCAAACCAGCGCGCTTCGTGCTGATCCAACTGGTTTCTACTCGTTGTTTGCTTACCTTCCATGAGATTTTGTTTTTCGCTGTTTACATTTCAACCTTTCAACGCATCCACCTTTCAACCCATTTTACAATCGCCAATACAGCAATTCATTCTCTTCTACTGGTTTATTATAAATGCCTTTCAAATCCAGCAAAATCGGCTCGCCGTTCATGATTGATTTAAAATAGTCGAAAGTTAAATCTTTATATTCATGATGATTTACTGCCACGATCACCGCATCGTATCCATCCGAAATGCTATCCACCAGCGTGAGCTTGTACTCGTGCGCCACTTCGTTTGGCGAAGCAAACGGATCGGTAATGTGCACGTGCACCGAGTAATCCATCAACTCGCGCACCAGATCGGCGATTTTGGAGTTGCGAATGTCCGCTACATTTTCCTTGAAGGTGATGCCCATGACCAAGACTTTCGTTTGGCTCGGATTTTTGCCTTTTTGAATGAGCATTTGTACCAGACGCTTCGCGACGAAGCCCGGCATATTGTCATTGATACGCCGTCCGCTGAGAATGACCTGTGGGTCGTAGCCCAGTTTTTTCGCTTTATGCAGCAAATAATACGGATCTACACCGATACAATGTCCGCCGACCAGCCCCGGGTAGAATTTCAAAAAATTCCACTTCGTACTCGCCGCTTCGATCACTTCTTTTGTATCAATATCCATCAGATCAAAAATGATGGCTAACTCATTCATAAAGGAAATATTCAGGTCGCGCTGCGTATTCTCGATTACCTTTGCTGCTTCTGCCACTTTGATCGACGCTGCTTTAAAGACACCAGGCTCAATGATCGCGCCGTAGGTATCGGCAATAACTTCCAGGGCTTCCGCATCGCAGCCCGCCACCACTTTCAGAATTTTTTCAACCGTATGTTCCTTGTCACCCGGATTAATGCGCTCCGGCGAGTAGCCGACTTTGAAATCGCGCCCCATCGACAGCCCGGATAATTTTTCCAGAATCGGCACGCAGTCTTCCTCCGTGCAACCGGGATAAACCGTCGATTCGTAGATCACGTAATCGCCCGGCTTCAGGATTTTTCCAATCGTTTTGGATGCGCTGAGCACTGGCTTGAGATCAGGATTTTTGTGCTCGTCAATGGGCGTAGGTACCGCCACGATGTGAAAATGCGCGTGCTGCAAATCATCGGGGTTCGCGGTGAAGCAAATATCCCGATTGGCAAATGCACTGCTTTCCAATTCGCGCGAAGGGTCGATGCCCTGTCGCATCATTTCCACGCGATCTGCATTGATATCGAAACCGATGACCTCGAATTTTTTGGCGAACGCCAGCGCCAATGGCAAGCCAACGTAGCCCAGTCCGATCACCGAAATTTTCTTCTTTTTATTTTGTAAATCCTGGTACACTCTTCCTGCTTTAGGTTTTCAATATGGTGTTATCAATG
The DNA here is from genome assembly GCA_964517175.1 of uncultured Saprospiraceae bacterium. Lineage (GTDB taxonomy): Bacteria > Bacteroidota > Bacteroidia > Chitinophagales > Saprospiraceae > JADJNW01. The sequence continues at coordinate 3,741 of CAZFBU010000118.1, read as the reverse complement.
GTTTTCACAAACCTGAAAAAGTGCCTTAGCTAAAAAAACTCCACCACTGCCGCGCTGATATAATCCAACGTTTCTTCGTCCATATCCGGGTGCATCGGCAGCGAAAGTACCGACTTACAAAGCATATCCGTCACCGGCAATTGGTCAATCGGATTCGCCATAGCGCCTTTGAATGCTTCCTGCTCATAGAGCGGAACCGGATAATAGATCATAGTCGGAACGCCTTTTTCTTGCAAAAAGGATTGTAATGCTTCGCGTTGTCCATCCCGCACCTGCAGGGTGTATTGATGGAACACGTGGGTAGAGTTGTGCTGTCGTTTGGGTATTTGTAACTGGGAAATGTGTTGAAATGCCTTATCATAATGCGCCGCCGCTTTCTGGCGAGCCGCCGCAAATATATCCAAATATTTTAATTTTACATTCAAAATGGCAGCCTGAATGGAATCCAACCGAGAATTTACACCCACCATGCCGTGGTAGTAGCGTTTGGTCTGCCCGTGATTGGCGATCATGCGGCATTTTTCGGCAATTTTATCATCATTCGTGCTGATGGCACCACCGTCGCCGTAAGCGCCGAGGTTTTTCGATGGGTAAAAGGAGATACCATTCACATGCCCAATGGTGCCCGTTTTTTGAACCTTGCCGTTGCGGAAGGTATAATCCGCACCAATCGCCTGGGCGTTGTCTTCCATCATCCAGAGTCCGTGCTTCTCGGCAATGTGCAGGATCGGCTCCAGATCGCAGCTTTGTCCGAACAAATTCACCGGCACAACTGCTTTCGTTCGCGGTGTGATCGCCGCTTCGACGATCTCCGGCGTTACGTTGAACGTATCCGGATCAACGTCCACCATAATCGGCTTGAAACCAAGCAGTGCAATGACTTCGGCGGTAGAAATGTAGGTAAAAGCAGGTACGATGACTTCGTCGCCGTGCTCCAGTCCTGCCGCCATCATCGCAATTTGCAAGGCATCCGTTCCATTGGCGCAAGGGATGACGTGCTTCGCGCCGAGGTAGCTTTCCAGGTTTGCCTGAAATTCGTGTACCTTCGGACCGTTGATGAAAGCTGCCGAGTCCAGCACTTCGTGAATCTCCGCGTCGATCTCCGACTTCAGCTTCCGGTACTGCGCTTTCAAATCCACCATTTGAATATGTATCGCTGCCTTTTCCATTTGTATTTTGGTTCAAATATTCAAAGCTCGTTGCTAATGTAGCCTGACGGTTTGGTATCTTGGGTTTAACGTCAAACAATAAAATCTCAAAACCGAAACTTTTAGTCTTGCGACCACAGCAGCAGGGGCTTCGGGTTGTACCGCCCCCAATCCACCGCCAACGCTTCTTCTTCGGTATAGATCAAGTATCGAATCTTGCGATTGATCAGCCCTTCGGCTTTTTCGACAAGATGGAGTAAATACGTTTTGTCAATGTCATTGCCGATGAAGATCAGATCGATGATTCGACTGTCGATTCCTTTCGAGAAATCACCGACCAGAAACACCTTCTGCACTTCGCCCAGCCGCTCAATCACATTCTCGATTACGTGATCCAAGCCCACGTATTTGAGTATAATATTGTGTACTTCCCTGAACAGCGGGTGTTTGGTATTCGCCTGGAACATCTTTTTGTTCCCATCCAAGCGTGATTCCAGCATTCCAGCCTCCTCGAAGCGGTTCAGTTCCAGCCTGATCGCGTTGGAAGACTCACCGAATTCGCTTTCCAAACCGCGCAAATAGGCTGTCGTGTTGCTATTGAGGAAGAACTTCAATAGCAATTTGATACGCGTTTTCGATGATATTAATGCTTCAATCATTGAGTAATAAAACTACTCAAACAAAGGTAGGAGAAAATTCTAAATCTTACCAAAAATTTTGGGTGAAAAATGACGGGGAATTTTTATCGCAGCAATAAACTACTATCCCCATAGCTCAAAAAGCGGAAGTCATTTGCCAGCGCATAGTCATAAATTTTGCGCCAATCATCGCCCACGAGCGCAGAGACCAGCAGCAACAGCGTGCTCTTCGGCTGGTGAAAATTGGTGATAAGCCCATTCACGATTTTAAAATGGTAGCCCGGCGCGATGATGAGTTGCGTGACGCCTTCCAGCACTTCTTTTTGCTGCGTTTCCAGGTGTTTTAGAATTGCATTTAAAGCGGAAATGGCATCGATTTCCTGTTCAAATTCATACGGCAACCATTGCGGAATATCAAATGAAACCGCCGCATTTTCTGACAAAAGCGCACCGTACCAGTAGAGGCTCTCCAGGGTACGCATGCTCGTAGTGCCGACCGGAATGACCGGCTTCCCGGCTTGCTTGACAGCTAAAAGTTTTTCGAGGAATTTTTTTGTCACAAAAACACTCTCCTCGTGCATGTGATGCTCCGCCATCGTCTCGGATTTCACCGGCTTGAACGTGCCCGCGCCCACGTGCAGCGTCACAAATGATCGTTCAAAATTATTTGCATCTAAAGCCACAAACACCGCATCCGTGAAATGCAAACCCGCCGTCGGCGCTGCGACCGAGCCCTGCTCTTTTGCGTAGATCGTCTGGTAGCGCTCCTCGTCGGAGGCGACATTCTCGCGGTTCAAATAAGGCGGCAAGGGTATGATCCCGGCTTGCGCCAGTAATTCGCCAAAGGCTAAGTTTTCGTCATTCCAACTAAATTCCACCTCAAAGGCATCTTCCAGTCGCTGAATCCGCTTCGCGGTGAGCATCAACCTTTCAACCCTTACACCTTTCAACTCTCTTTCAACAATTCCCGATTTCCACTTCCGGTTCCCCCCGATCAAACACTTCCACCGCACCGGCTCCGTGCTCGAAAAATTTTGTTGATAATCGTGGGGGGTCAATGGCTCCAGGCACAAAATCTCGATCTGCGTGCCGTTTTCCAATGTGAAATGCAGCCGCGCGTGGATTACTTTGGTGTCATTGAATACCAGCATCGCACCCGCGGGCAAATGCTCTGGCAGGTCACTAAAATGAGCATGCCCGATCCCGCCAGACTTGTACAGCAATAGCTTCGACTGATCACGCTGCTCCAGTGGAAACTTGGCAATGCTTTCCTCGGGCAGGTCATAGTTGAAATCCTCGATGCGGATATTTTTGGGAGAGCGATTTGTTTCTAACGACATGGAAATGTTTAAACAACTGCAAAACCAGATAAAGCACGAACGGATTCGGGCTGAAATCCGAGCACAATATCAGAAGCAGGAACGCCAAGCTGAACTAATTCATCGGCGATCTGAAGCTCTGTATTGTTTTGCTGTATCCAAATTTTCTCATTTTTGATATCAAAATGAAAAATACAATGATGAATAAATTCATTTTTGAGCCAACCGGTGCGCATTAATTGATAATGATGATTTTTCGTGTCACTAATAACTTGTGTTTCAAGATGTTCAGCATTAGCCAAGGTTGTTTTGGCATAATCATTTAAAAATGCCAGAATCAGCGCTTCATATTTTTTTACTTTATCCATTGGCTAATTTTTTTGGTATCTAATTCAAATACAAGCAGTTTCACTTTGTAACGAAGGATGATCTTCCGTATCACTTCTCTTTGCAAAAAGCTTTTATAGAAAAAATCAGGAACCGCCAGAAAAAGTTCGCGTTCGGGTTCATATTCTTCTAATGCAACCGCATAATTCAAAAATTGTCCGACCGCATTATGAAAATCATAAGTTGGCGACTGTCCCAGGAAGCTTTTAATTTCAACGGCTATTTTTTGATCGTTTTTAATCGCACCAA
>CAZFBU010000117.1:6945-14395 GCA_964517175.1 uncultured Saprospiraceae bacterium | reverse complement strand
GTCCTTTTTATTTTGGGGGTATAGCTCAGCTGGCTAGAGTACTTGCATGGCATGCAAGGGGTCACGGGTTCGAATCCCGTTACCTCCACAAGTTCTAACAACCAAACCAAAGTCGGTTTGCAGTGTTCTTTATTGACAAATGGATTATACACAAATACTCGTCAATCTCAGAAAGATCATTCGATCTGTTAACCTGGAAAGTAAGCGTATTGAGAAAGAGTACGGCATCAGTATTCCTCAGTTGCTGTGCTTAAGCTATCTAAATAATAAGCCATATTTCCAGGCATCGCACAAAGAGATCAAAGACTTTATCCAACTCAATGCCAGCACGGTTACCGGTATCATCAGTCGCCTGGAAAAGAAGGGCCTGGTAGCTCGTTTACCCAAGCAGGAAGATCGGCGAATAGGTCTTATTACTATTACCGCCAGGGGTTCTGAATTACTGCAAGAAATGCCAAACCCTCTACATCGTAAGCTCTCTCAGAAGCTTCAGGAACTTTCATCTGACGACTTGCAATCCTTGCAAGCCGCTTTCCAAACCGTCATTCAGTTCCTCGATATCGAAGATGTAGATGCCGCACCGGTAATTTGGGGCCCGGAAATCAGCGATTCGCAAAAGTAAGTTCACTGCAAACTAAAATATTTGAATTCGTCTCTCCAGCAGATAGATGTATGCTCTTCTTAAGATAATTTTAAGATTTCCTCCCATAAACACTGTATTCTTCAAAGGAAATAAGGTTGCCCTTTTTGTCCAATGTCTTTTATATGGCAAGGGTTTTGAACATATTCCAAATTAGTTTGTATAGAAACCAAAGTCAATCTTGTATCTTTGCATTAATATTTTTTTAACAACAATTGTAGATATGGTAAATTTTAAACTCACTAGAAATTTAATTATGAGGAGCAATGTAATCAGCAAACATCTGCTGGCAATTGTAATGCTCCTGGGTCTTGTGACTTATGGTTTCTCACAGGCCCGAACGATCACCGGTACGGTAGTGGATGATGACAACTTACCGCTCATCGGTGCCAATGTATTGGTAAAAGGAACGAACCGGGGTACCGTTACAGACATCGACGGAAAGTTTCAGTTGGAAGTAATGCCCACGAGTAAGCGGCTGGTGATATCTTACATCGGCTTTAGTACGAAAGAAATTTCTATCAATAAGAATGTTTCGGAGTACAACATCATATTGAGTGCCAGCGTGGATTTATCTGAGGTTGTCGTGACCGCCCTGGGCGTAGAGCGCGATGAAAAAGCGCTCGGTTACTCCGTACAAAAGCTCGGTGCCGAAGAAATCTCGAAGGTGAAGCCAACCAACGTCACCAACGCGCTGGCAGGTAAAGTTTCCGGGGTATATGTGACGGGAAGTGCAGCTGGACCAACGGCTTCTTCCAACATTAACATTCGCGGTGCAGCATCGCTTCTCGGTAATAACCAGCCACTTTTCGTGGTAAACGGTATGCCGATTACGAATGATTTGTACAGCTTTGATGATGGTTTGAATGGATCGACGACAATCGACTTCGGTAATGCGGCGCAAATCGTAAACCCGGATGATATTGCTTCGATCAACGTACTGAAAGGCCCGGCAGCATCAGCGCTGTACGGTTCGCGAGCAGCGGATGGTGTAATTTTGATTGAAACCAAAACCGGTCAGAATGCGGGAGCAAAAGGCTGGGGTGTACAATTCAACTCTTCTACAACTGCCGAAACAATCCTGAAACTGCCGGATTTCCAAAACGAATTTGGCTTCGGTGGTGGTGGTAAGTATAGCTACACCAATGGTTCGAACTACATCGGCGACCGCGAGTACTATGAAGCATACGGCGAAAACTGGGGCCCGCGCATGAACGGTCAGCTCATTAAGCAGTTCAATTCTGATGGCGAAGCCGTTCCGTTTACACCGGCATCAGATAATGTCCGCAACTTCTTCCGTACGGGCATTACCAGCATCAACAACTTCGCGATCAATAATAGCACCGAAGACAGCGACTTGCGCTTTTCTTACACCAATACGGCAAACAGAGGCATCGTACCGAATACGAACCTGAGACGTAACACTTTCCAGGCAAGCGTCGGTAGAGAACTATTCGACGACAAACTGCAAATGAGAGTGAATGCGATGTACGTCAATTCCGGCTCCGACAACGTGCCCAACTCTGGCTACGATGAGTCTTCTTCTGTAATGTACGGTTGGTTGTGGTATCCACGTCAGGTAGAGATTGATGACCTGCGAAATTACTGGCAGCCAGGTCTGGAAGGAGTGCAACAACGCTACGTGGAGAACCTCTGGGTGAACAATCCGTGGTTGGTAGCGAATGAAAATACGAATGCTTTCCAAAACAATCGCCTGGTTGGTAACTTTCGCATGCAGTACAATTTTACGGATCAATTCAACATCCGTTTTCGCTATAGCGCGGACGTGCTGGAAGAGCAGCGTCAGTATCGCAGAGCGCCATCTACACGTGGTGTATTGCTAGGTAGCTATCGCGAAGATGAGATTTCATTCAGTGAAACCAATGCCGAATTGCTGATTGGTTATAATACAAATCGAAGCAATAATTCTCTATTCGACCTGGATGTAAAAGTAGGTGGTAATATCATGAACCAGGATGCAAATATTCTGGTTGCGAATAACCCGCAGCTGAAGTTCTTCGGCACAGATGAGAGTATTTACACCTTGACAAATGCCCGTTCTGGCGTGTTGGTAGAATCACAAAAGACAGGAGCAGGTATCAATAGTTTATTTGGTATAGCAACGCTTTCCTATAAGAATTTCCTATACCTGGATGCAACCTATCGCCAGGACTGGAACAGTACGCTGGTGAACCCGGAAAGAGGACTGAAAGATTCTGAATATAGCTTTGGTTATCCTTCGGTGTCGCTGAGTGCAATTATTTCTGATATGCTTGAATTGCCGACTACTTCTCCAATTTCTTTCTTGAAATTGAAGGCGGCATACGCAGAAGTGGGTAACGGTGCGCCGGCTTATGCTTTCGGAACAACCTTTACGCCGCAACCGGCATTTGGCGCTAATTCTGTGTTTACAACGAACAGAACAATTGCCGATGCGAATTTGCGAAATGAGCGCACCCAGGCTTACGAAGCAGGTGTTGACTTGCGCTTGTATAATAATCGCTTGCGCCTGGATGCAACATACTACGACATGCTGAGCTTTGACCAGATTATTAATTTGCCGGTCGCTACAGCTAGCGGTTATGACTTTGTAACGACGAATGGCGGTGAAATTAGAAACCGCGGTATCGAATTGCTATTGAGCGCTACGCCAATCAGAACCGGTAACTTTAACTGGAATGTAACACTGAACTTGGGGCACAATCGTGCCGTAGTTGAAAGCCTACCGGACGTAATCACCAGTGGTCGCTACTCAATTATAGCGGATGTATTCCCTGGCGACGAAGGTGGTGCCGACCTGGAATACGTAGCGGAAGAAGGCGAATTGTTAGGTCAGTTGTACGGACTTGGTTTCGTAAGAGGAGAGGACGGACGTATTGTACACCAGAATGGTTTGCCAATGCTCACGGAAGAAAAGGTTTCTGCTGGTTCTTATCAGCCGGATTTGCGGGCAGGTTTGTACAATACCTTTACACTTGGCAATCTGAGCGTAGGCATCCTGTTTGATGGTCAATTTGGCGGTAATATCTACTCGCGTTCACATGCGCTGTATAACACCGGCGGTACGATCACCAATGCCGACGACCCTAATCTAGACCTAAAAACAACGGATGGACGTACCGTTTACGCTGTTTCTTATGATGCTGCCGGCGAACCAGCATATACACTAGAGCAGGAAGGTGGTATCGTTGGACCAGGCTGGAAATGGGAAGATGCGAATGAAGACGGCATTATGACCAACAACGAATTGTCAGAAAACGACGTAGAGGTAGAGCCCGGTGGTGCCGGTTATACCGGATATTTCTACAATTACTACGGCAACGGTTTTAACCGCGATAACATCGAAGCGGCAACGTTCGATGCGACTTACGTCAAATTGCGCGAACTGAGCATTTCTTACACCCTACCTACGGCATTGGTCAATCGCATTGGCTTGTCTTCTGCAAGCGTATCGATCATTGGTCGCAACCTACTGCTATTCAGCAAAGTACCGACAATTGATCCGGAGACGTATTCTATTCGTAATGGAATTTTCGTGAATGGTTTTGAAAGTACGCAATTGCCTTCTACGCGCAGCTTCGGTTTGTCGCTAAATGTAGGCTTCTAAAGCTGTAAGCAAATATTCCACGAATTTCAATTTTTTAATCAAAATAAATGAAGATGTATTTTAAATATAAAAATTCTTTAATTTTACTCTTGATCGCAGTCTTCTCCATGGTAGCCTGCGAAGAATTCGAAGATTTGAACCAAAACCCCAACGAGCCGACCACCGTTTCACCAGACGTTTTACTGACTTCTGCCATTCGCAGTAGCGTCAATACCATGGTGACCGAGTCCTTCTTGCTGGGCAACAATGCAGCGCAGCTTACTGCAAAGACGCTGCGAACGGAAGTCGATTCTTACAACTGGAATGCTTTTCCGACCGTATGGGAAGGCTTGTATGAAAGCTTAACCGATGTGTACGCCGTGGAAGATCAGGCTATTCAAAGCGGCAATGAGCAATTGCAAGGCGCTGCTATCGTGATGAAAGCCTGGATATTCTCGACTTTGACGAATGCTTACGGCAATATTCCCTATTCTGAAGCGATTGATCCGAATAATGTGACGCCAGCTTACGACGATCAGCCGGAAATCTACGCTGACTTGCTGGTAGAATTGAATCGTGCAGAAGATTTGCTCGCGGGCAGCGGCTCCATCAGTGGCGATATTTTGTTGAATAATGATGCTTCCAAGTGGAGAAAGTGGGCGAATTCCTTGCGTCTGCGCCTGCTCATGACAGCAAATAACCAACTACCGGATGCCGGAACGCGCTTCGCAGCAATCGTGAACAGCGGCGACTTTATTTCCAGTAATGAAGATAACGTTACACTGACTTACTTAAACGCATTTCCCAACGAGTTCCCGCTTATTCCTTTGAAAACGGGTGACTTCGACGCCGTAGCGCTGAGCGAGACTTCGCTCGACGTCATGCAAGGGTATGAAGATCCACGTCTGATGCGCTATGCACGTCCGAACAACGAACGGTACGATGTTTACCGTTTTGAATTTATCGAACCGATTGAAATTGAAGACCCCACAGAGGCAGATTCCTTAACGATAATCGGCATGGATACGATTTATTTCGATTTGGATACCGTGCGTCAGTTCACCGGTGCGGTGAATGGTTCCAGTACTGCCAATTGCCCTAAAGCAGGATCTCGCTTAGGGGTACAATATTACAATTATCCAAATCTGGTACAGGCTAGCACGCTAGGCTTGCCGATTGCTGAAGGCATCGTGATGACCTACGCCGAGGTAGAATTTCTGCTGGCGGAGGCAGCACTGAAAGGTTGGACTGACGACAATGCCGAAGACCACTACCGCGCTGGCATCCAGGCATCTATGAATTACAATCTGGTGGATTACAGCGCGTTTGGCTGGAGCGATTTCGATGATTACTACAATAATTCAGGCGTAGCCTACCAGGAAGCAACCGACATCTGGGAGCAGAAATGGCTGGCTTTGTTTTTCCATGGACTGGAGCCCTACTTCGAAGTGCGTCGCTGGTATTTTGAGAGCGGCATGAGCTTCGAGGGCATTCCTTTCCTGGAAGCCGCTTGCGATAATTTGAATAACGATCAATTGCCCCTCCGCTTTCTCTATCCTGGCGAAGAGCAAAGCTTGAACGCGATTAACTACGATGAAGCCATTAAGGAAATTGGCGGCAGCAACTCGCAAAATGCGATCATTTGGCTGGTACAATAAGCACTAATTTCCATAAAGTGCTGCTCTTTCTTTGAGAGTGGCACTTTATTCCTTACATTCCTCCCACTACCATTTACAATTTATTGTTAACCAAAACCTGAATATTATGCCAATCGACAAATCTTCTCCTGCCCTGAAACAGGGCTACGGCGACGCGCCTACCAAGGTGCGCGACACCGACCACTACCAAATGGAGTACATCCATGAGTTTGTTGAAAAATGGGACGAACTCATTGATTGGGAGGCACGCGAAGCTAGCGAAAACAAATTTTTCATCAACGAATTGCGCAAGCACAAGAAAAAGAAAGTGCTGGATGCTGCAACCGGTACAGGCTATCACTCCGTGAAATTGCTCAAAGCCGGGTTTGATGTAACCAGTGTGGATGGCAGTCCGATGATGCTGGCGAAAGCGTTTGAAAATGCGCGCCAACGCGATTATATTCTGAAAACGGTACACGCCGATTGGCGCTGGCTGAACAGAGACGTCTCCGGGCGTTATGATGCAGTGATTTGCCTGGGCAATTCATTCACCCATCTTCATGATGAAAATGATCGCCGAAAAACACTCGCAGAATTCTACTCTGCCCTTCGTCACGATGGCATCCTGATTATCGATCAGCGCAACTATGATGCCATTCTCGACAGTGGCTTTTCTACAAAGCATACCTATTATTATGCCGGCAGCGATGTAAAAGCAGAGCCAGAGCACGTGGATGAAGGACTGGCGCGCTTTCGGTACGAATTCCCGGATAAGTCCACTTTTTATCTGAATATGTACCCGCTGCGCAAAGATTACGTACGCAAATTGTTATTTGAAGTCGGTTTTCAAAAAGTGACTACTTATGGCGATTTCAAAGAGACATTTCATCAGGATGAGCCAGATTTTTTCATTCATATTGCAGAAAAATCATACACACCTTCGTCAGAAAAAAAATATTAAAATGAGTGAAAAAGATTTAGTTCAAATCACCCAGGAATATTACGACAGTGAAGAAGCTGACAATTTTTATTACCACATTTGGGGCGGCGAGGATATTCACATCGGCATTTATGCTCCCTTCGAAACGCCGGTAAAAACCGCCAGCCGCAATACCGTAGCAACGATGGTGGAGGTACTCCCCCCCATCAGCAAAGATACCCGCATACTTGACATCGGCTCGGGCTACGGAGGTGCGGCGCGCTACCTCGCCGGTCAGTTTGGCTGCCGGGTGGATTGCCTCAACCTGAGCGCCACCGAAAACAAACGCAACGAAGAGCGCACCAAACAGCTAGGGCTCGAGCACCTGGTATCGGTTACTACGGGCAATTTTGAGGACTTGCCCTTTGAAGATGAATCATACGACATCGTCTGGTCGCAGGATGCCATTTTGCATAGCGATAAAAAAGCACGCGTTTTTGAAGAAGTAAATCGAGTACTGAAACCCGGCGGGTTGTTTATTCTCACCGATCCGATGCAGAGCGACCATTGCCCGGAGGGCGTGCTGGACCCCATTCTCAATCGCATCCACCTCCAGGAGATGGGGTCGGTAAAATTGTACCGACAAATCGCTTCAAAGCTTGGCATGA
>CAZFBU010000117.1:0-6845 GCA_964517175.1 uncultured Saprospiraceae bacterium | reverse complement strand
CCGCGCCGGATACCCCGCCGATCAAACAACGCAAAAATAAATACTTCGACATTCACGCGCCGGTATTCTACCCGGCTGCTGTGCTGATTTTGCTCTTCATCGTAATGACACTGGTGATCGGCAAACCAATGGAAATCATTTTCGATCAGGTGCAAGCGGGTATTTCCAACAATGGCGGCTGGTTCCTCGTCTTATCGGTCAATATTTTTGTCATTTACGCCATCTATCTGGCTTTCAGTCGCTTCGGCAACATCCGGCTCGGTGGCAAAGACGCCAAGCCCGAGTTCAGCACGTTTGCCTGGTTTGCCATGCTGTTCTCCGCCGGAATGGGCATCGGCTTGCTGTTTTTCAGCGTTGCCGAGCCTATTTTTCATTTTACCAATCCGCCCCGCGCCACCATCAACGAAGCGGCGACAGCTCGCAATGCCATGAAATTCACGCTGTTGCACTGGGGCCTGCACGCCTGGGCTATTTACGCGCTGGTGGGGTTGTCGCTGGCTTTTTTTGCATTCAATAAAAAACTGCCGCTGACGATCCGATCGGTCTTCTACCCTATCCTGGGCGAGCGCATTTACGGGCGCTTTGGCGACGTGATTGACGTGGTGGCGGTGGTCGCTACGTTGTTCGGACTGGCTACCTCGCTGGGGTTTGGCGTACAGCAGGTTACGTCGGGTCTGAGCCATTTATTTGGTTTGCCCAATACGCTTTGGATGCAAGTATTTCTGATCGGCATTATCACACTGGCTGCAACGCTCTCTGTGGTATCGGGGTTGCACAATGGCGTTCGGATGCTCAGCGAAATGAATATGCGCCTGGGGCTCATTTTTCTGATTTTGTTGCTCATCCTCGGACCGACAGTCTTACTGCTCGACGGTTTTATTCAAAATACCGGCGCTTATCTGCAATCCCTGCTGGAAATTGGCACCTGGACCGAAACGTACACCCAGACCACCTGGCAAAATGCCTGGACGGTGGTATATTGGGCGTGGTGGATTTCGTGGTCGCCTTTTGTGGGCATTTTCATCGCGCGAGTCTCCAAAGGGCGCACCGTAAAGGAATTTGTGCTGGGCGTATTGTTAGTGCCGACGCTGCTTTCCATCCTTTGGTTTTCGGTTTTTGGTGGCTCGGCGCTGTACCTTGAGCTGAACGAAATCGGCAACATCGCCGAGGCGGTGAATGAAGATATTTCTACCGCTTTATTCGTCATGCTGGAGCAATTTCCGCTCGACTTTGTTACCTCTATCATCGGTATTGTACTGGTGACCAGTTTTTTTGTCACTTCTTCCGATTCGGGTTCGCTGGTGATTGACAGCATCACCTCCGGCGGAAAACTGGACGCGCCCGTTGGGCAGCGCATCTTTTGGGCAGTTACCGAAGGTGCCGTAGCGGCTACCCTACTTATCGGGGGCGGCTTGCAGGCTTTGCAAACGGCGGCGCTTTCTACCGGGTTGCCCTTTGCTATTATTTTGCTCATCATGTGTTACAGTCTGTATCTGGGTTTGAAAGAAGAGTACGACGAATGGCTGCGGCGCGAACGGCTGCGCGAACGCGAATCTTACGAAAAAACGCTTACCAAAATTATTGCCAAAAGAAGCGAAAAAAAGAGCGAAGCATGAAAACATTGAAAAACCTGATGGTTTGCCTTGACCTCACGGAGATGGATGACATCCTCATTCGATACACGAACTTTTTTTGTCAGTTGATGAGCAATCACGTGGAGCATGTGTACTTTATTCACAACATTCGCTTCGATTATCCCGACGAAGCGGACGATATTCTCACCCGTTTGGATAAGCCATTGGCGGACATTATCCGGGACGCCATTGCCGAAAAGGCACAAACCTACTTCGATGAAAAAGCGACAGCCGCCCAGGTGCACATCATCATTCGGGAAGCAGCGACTACGCCCCATGCACTTGCCAAAATGGCACAAGAGAAGAAAATAGACCTGACCATCACGGGCAAAAAAAATGCCTATCGGGGTTCGGGACTGGTGGCGGAAAAACTGCTGAGCTTAGCAGAATTTAAATCGGCGCTTCTGCTTGTACCGGAAGTAGCCCGCCATGCTATGCAGGATTTGCTGGTGCCGACAGATTTTTCCAAAGCCTCCCGGCGCTCGCTGGAAACCGGCATCTTTTTCCAACGCGCCCTGGGCGCGGCTCTCCGCTGCGTTCATGTTTTTAGCATTCCACAACATTATTTTCCGTACATTCCGGTGGATGACATGGAAGCCAGTATGCGTAAGGACGCCGAAAAGGAGTGGAAAAAATTTGACCGGGAGCTTCAAAAACTTGATCTGCAGGATATCCCCTGCGATTTCGTCTTCGGGCGCGATCGCAGTACTGCGGATATCATCTACAGCCATGCATTGCGCACCGGCAAAGACCTTATCCTCATTAGCAGTAAAGGCAAAGGCGCATTGACGTCTTTTTTGGTTGGCAGTGTCGCAATTCGGCTCATCCAGCATGAGTTGCAAATTCCGTTATTGATAACAAAGTGAGGTTCACGGCAAAGTCTCTACGCCATCTTCCGCCCGAGCGATATAAGCCGAAAGCTCGCGCCCCGTCGCCTGCCGGTAGCGATGGGTTATGGTTTCAATCAGTGCTTCCACCGCATCTGCCCGAACGATATTGATGGTGCAACCGCCAAAACCACCGCCCATCATGCGCGCACCCACCACCTCCGGATTTTCACGCACGGCATCCACCAGAAAGTCCAGTTCCGGGCAACTTACTTCGTACAATTTGCTTAATCCGTCGTGCGTTTGAAACATTTTGCGCCCCAGCGCTTTCAGGTCATTGCGTTGCAAATCCGCATAAGCTCCGAGCAAGCGTTCAATCTCCTGTACGACGTACAAACACCGCCGGAAAATTACGGTATCCTTAGGTTCGACAACCTCCTTTAGCATCGTCACCGTGGCATCGCGCAGGGCATTCACCTGCGGGTAGCGCTCCTGCAGCCAGCGCACACCCAATTCGCATTCGGCTCTTCTGGTATTAAACTCCGATGTGCTCAATTCGTGTTCCACATTGGTATTCAACAGAACGATCTCATATCCATCCAGCCGCAAAGGCGCGTATTCATAAGCCAACGAGCGGCAGTCCAGTTTGAATACATGATCTTTTTTACCAAACAGGCTGGCAAATTGATCCATGATGCCACACATCACGCCTGCGAAATTTTGCTCCGCCCGTTGTGCCATGCGTGCCATGTCCAGCCTGAAAATGCCCAGTTGAAATACCGCATTCAAGGCAAAAATTGAAGCACACTCCACCGCAGCAGAAGAAGAAAGACCGGCACCGATGGGAATATCGCCATCAAAAATCAAATTGAATCCACCGACGTGGCAGCCATTTTGCTGCAATTCGCGGACGATGCCCAGCGGGTAGTTTGCCCAACTATTCTCATTGCGCTGTACATACGATACATGCGTGACTACCTCCGCCTGAAAAGCCTGTGCATGAAGGTGTATCTCCTGGTCGGTGCGCCTGCCAATTGCCACGTAGATTGCTTTGTCGATGGCAGCTGGCAACACGAAGCCATCGTTATAATCGGTATGCTCACCGATAATGTTAACTCGCCCTGGTGCACGCACGAGAAGGGGTTCGTGCCGGTAGCGCGTCCGATAAGTTGCCCGAAGTGTTTCGACGATACGTTGGTTCATACGGATGTATTAACCCCGGGGGCCGCTGCCGCTCTCCGGTTTTTGGTAAGTTGCCAAAAAGAAAAACGCCCATCCGATGATAAATAATGTGCCACCGAGCGGCGTCAACGGACCAACAAACCCAATCGGAAATTCAAACATTTCATCCTGAAAAGTGAGCAAATACAGCGAACCGGAAAACAAAACGGTGCCAAAGATGAAAAGCCAGCCCGCTGATGTCAGGTACTTTGTTTTTCGGATGTGCATCAGGATACTGACCGCGATAAGCGCGAAAGCATGGTAAAATTGGTAACGCACGCCGATCTCGAAGGTGTCAATTCGCTCCGGCGTCACAAAATTTTCGAGCGCATGGGAAGCAAACGCTCCCAGAATCACCGCCAGAAGCGCCATTACACTACCAATACGCATGAACTGTTTTCTCATTATCAAAAGTTTAGTATCATTGTGTAAATGAAAAGCAGCCTCAAAGTTAACATAAATCTCATATTTTGAAACGAATACGGTATCTGATCCCAGGACTTATTGCGCTTTTCCTGCTCTTGTGGCTTTGGCATTACCTCTTTCGCCTGCCAGGTGTGCCCATCCGCCCCGAAGCGGCTATTTCCGGCAACACAGCGGTTGTGTTCAGCTACGCCGATGGGCGGAATTTTCTGCAGCAAAGCGGCGACCTCCTCGCCGATAGTTTACTCGCTGACTGGTTCAGCGCAGCGCACGCTCAGCCCGACCTCCAAACCATTCGCCATTCGCTGGGGCGTTTCCGCAAATTGCAAAACCAGCCGTTTCGACTGCTCGTCGGGTTGCAAAATGCAGGTGCCGGACGCATCACCGCCAATGCCATCGCCGATATACGCCGGACCGGTTTCGAGCTTGATTCGCTGATCGCCAGTCTGCGCCCTGATCGCCAACAAACCTTTCGTTTTAAAAAATTCAATGTGCACCGCCTGCTCTTCCCCGACGGAAGCGAGCTATCCCTAGCCCGGCACCGAAATCTGCTCTTCATCGCCCGCCAAACACTCCTGATTGAAGAATCGCTCAGTCGAATTTCCCATCCGCCCCGCAGCCTCTGGCGAGCTTCAGAATTCAAGCCGCTGCGGTATCGCCAGCGCAAAGAGACGCCCTTTTCGCTACTCATTCAACCGGAGAATTTTTCGGTCTTGTTCTCCGGATGGCTTTCACCAAATGGGAAACAACGCCTGGCTACCACCGGCAATGCCATCCAGTGGATTCGCCTTGACCCGCAGCAGGATAGTCTGCTGATTCAGCTCAATGGAAAAGGGACTGTCAAAAACGATCAAAGCCTCTGGAATGCCGCCAAACACCAAAAACCGGGGCAATTTGCTGCCATGCTGCAGGTGATTCCCGAAAGCGTTGCGGCTTTACATTGGCTGCACATATCGGATAAGCGCCGGATAATGCAGGAGCAGCACCCGCTTTTCCAGCGGTACATCTTCCCCTGGGTCGGTAGCGAAATAGCGGCCGTACGCACGCAGACAGGAAAATTTCACGTCCTGCAAATGGCAGATTCACAGCAGTCCATCACAAATCTGGCAGCCCTCTCCGACGAAATTGCCGCCGCCGCTAGTACTTATTACACCTACCGCATTCAGCAATTGGCAACCGAGCGATTGCTGGCGATACTGCCTTTTGAATTGACAATCACCGATCCGTATTTTACAATCGTTGACGATTTCGTGATTTTTGCCGATTCGCGGTCGGCATTGGAAATTTGGCTGGATGAGTACATCGTGGGAAGAACCCTCGCTCAGGATCCTGATTTTCTTGCACTTTTTAGTCGTTTGAAAGATGAAAGCGGACAAGTATTTTCTTATTTCAACCTGGTAAATCTAGCACCGGATATTCGGGCGTTTTTTCAAACAAATAACCCGCTCGCCGCCGGACAGCCTGAAAAAAGTGGACGCCTGGCGTTTGTTTTCAAAAAAAACTGGCGCAGTTGGCAAATCAATGGATATTGGCAAGCGGTAGAATCTCCGCAATTAGTTGGCGAAACCAACATCGCCTGGAAAGCATTGCTCGACTTCGATGCCATCACACCTCCCATGCCGGTCGGCAAAGACCCGCTCCATCCCGATGCCATTGCGATTCAGGATAGCGCTTTCAACCTGTATCTGCTTGGAACGAATGGCAAACACATTTGGAAAAAACAACTCGATGGGCAGTTGCTCTCAGAGGTACATACGATTGAATATTATAGCAAGGATGCCACTTCTTTGCTTTTCAACACCCCCCGCAGCATTTATCTGCTGGGAATGGACGGTGAGATGCAGAGCGCCTTCCCGATTCGTCTGCAAACACGGGCAACCAATGGCGTTATCGTTGTGGATTTCAACCAAAACCGGGATTACAGTTTCTTCGTCGCTTGTGCCAATGGCGCCGTGTATGGCTTTGATCGAATCGGGCGACCATTGCCCGGCTGGAATCCGCTGCGCGAGGTAGGCGAAGTTCGACATCCGTTGTTGCATTTTCAGCACCGGGGGCGCGACTATCTGAGCCTGCTGAACGAAAGCGGGCGGCTGATGGTCTTTCAACGCGATGGCAGCTATCGGTTTTCACCGAAAAACTTAAACCGGCAGTTCCCCTCACCTCCTGATTTTCAGCTATCTGCAAAAAGCAACCGGATCGTTGCTACCGACCGAAATGGCACAGCGCATGTAGTTGGTCTCAGCGGCTCCGCCTTCCGTTTGTCGCTTCTGCCAAATGCAGCTACGCCTGTGCAATTCGCATTTGCTGATATAGCGGCTGATGAACGCAAGGATTATCTGGCATTGAGTGGAAACCGACTCCATGTAAGCTATTACGACGCGCAGGATAAATTCAGGACGCTATACGAATTGCAGCTTACCGCTGAACATGATCTCATTTTTGCAACACCAGTTCCTGGTCAGGAGAAGGTAGTTGTTGGGCTTACTTCAACTGCAACAAACCAGGTGCGGCTTATATTACAAAATGGAGAAATACATCCTGATTTTCCGCTGGCTGGCAATACCCGCTTTTTTATTGCAAATTTATTCCGGAACGGACAAAAAATTTTGGTTGTAGCCAATAACAATAGTGTGTATGCTTATCGTATAAATTTTTAAATATGTGAAACACAGCGAACAATCATCGGCACGCTCCCATAAAAAAAGAGCCGCTGCCCGCTTCCGGACTGCGACTCTCTTTT
>CAZFBU010000116.1:0-14507 GCA_964517175.1 uncultured Saprospiraceae bacterium | reverse complement strand
TTTACGCATTATACAAGTGCTCGTAATACTCATCCAGCATGCGTTTCACGGCGAATTGCTCTTTCGTGCCCATAATGCTCGCCTTCATCATGTCTATCCATTTGTCGCGGTTATCATAAAAAGTTGGCACCACCTCTTCGAGCATTACCTTGTAGAGCGCGTCGCGGTCGTGCGCGTCAAGGACTTCCACATCATCGCTTTCGAATCCATCGCCAAATTGCCAGCCGTTCACGCCGTGCTGACAAGCCTCCGGCCACCAGCCATCGAGAATGCTGCAATTGAGCACGCCGTTCATGGCAGCTTTCATGCCAGAGGTACCGCTGGCTTCCTTCGGGCGGCGCGGGTTGTTGAGCCAAACGTCGGAGCCACGCGTGAGCATTGCACCAATTTCCATGTCGTAATTTTCCAGGAAAACTACTGCATTCGGATATTTTTTTGCCATGCTGACCAGGTTCGCGGCAATGCCCTTGCCGGTATCATCGAGCGGGTGCGCCCGACCGGAGAAGACGAGTTGGATTTTGCCTTCTTTCAGATAAGGCTCAATGACGTCCGGCTTACTAAAGATCAGGTCGCTGCGCTTGTACGGCACCGAACGGCGGGCAAAGCCGATAATCAGGTTGTCAATATTCAGCTGCTGACCGGTGCGTTCTTTCACAAAATCGACCAGCGCTTGCTTATTCTTCGTGTGGGCTGCCCAGAGGTCGCCGCCTTTTTCGGCGGTTTCGATCATGGCGCTATCCACCCAGGTTGGAAGGTGAATCGCATTGGTAATCGCCACAATTTCCGAGCGATTGTCCACGTCTTTCCACATTTCATTGGCGGTCTCGCCGTGAAGTTGGGCTACGGCGTTTGATTTTTTCGACAGGCGTAATGCACCTACGGTCATGTTGAACGGATCACCACCGCCGAGGGCTTTCATTTGGGTGCGATTCATGATGTCCAAATCCGCACCCATGTACATCAGGCGATCAATCGGGTGCGATTCGTTACCCTGAACCACCGGCGTATGGGTGGTAAAAACGATTTCCTGCTTACTGGCTTCCAGCGCCTCCTCGTAGCTCATGCCCTGCTCCATCTTTTCGCGCATTAGTTCAAAACCGGCAAACAGTGCATGGCCTTCGTTGAAGTGATACACATCCACCGGAATGCCCAGCAGGCGCAGGGCGCGTACGCCACCGACGCCGAGCACTATTTCCTGTGCGATGCGCTCTTCGCCAAACCAGCCGTAGAGTTGTCCGGTGATCCAGGCGTCTTCATTCTCCGGAAGGTCTGTGTCCAGCAGGTACAGATCGGCGTTGCCAAAGGCGGACAATTTCCAGACCTTGCAGGCTACGTCGCGCTTTCGGATGGTCACGTTGACGGTTACGCCGGTATCTTCCAGTATGTCTTCGTAGTTATAATTGTGGTAGGTATCGTAGGGGAAGCCTTTTTCATCAATGAGCTGATCGGTATAACCCTGTTTCCACTTTATACCGATGCCCACGATAGGAAATTCGTGATCTTTGGCACCTTTCATATAATCGCCCGCCAAAATGCCGAGTCCGCCGGCGTAAGCCTTGAATGCATTATCTAATCCGTATTCCATGCAGAAGTAAGCCACGCGGGGCTGAGAAGCTTGTTTCTTTGCCATTGGTTTGTTCTGGTTTTGGTAATTTTTTGTAAATATAAAATTTTACAGCAGGACAGAATAAGAAGATAACGTAATTTTTACACTAATTTGCTATAAACCTTTCAACCTATAAACCCTTCAACCAATAAACCAGCCTAAATATTCAACCAATAGGTAGCTTTCAGCACAATTGCCCGGCCTTTGGTCGTGAGGTGGTCCGGGAAATAATTGTCAGTATAAACCAGGAAAATATCGGACACCGGCTTGAAGCGCCATTGGAAACGGGAGTTGACGTTAATGTTGTCGATTTGGCTATTGTACTGAATGAACGTCGTCCAGAAAATGCTGCGCGAGAAGGTGAAGTCCAATCTCGGCCCAATCAGGTACAAATCAGCGTTGTTGTAAGGATCAGGCAGGCGGATGCGATTGTAATTGACATCAATGGAAACAGAGCCGTAGGGCTGGAAGCGATAATTGACAGAGCCATTGATGAAAAAGCGCGTGCCGTTGAAATAATCGCCCACTCTGGTATTGAAGTCGAAAGAAAATAATTTCCGACGATCCGAATTGAAAGAAGTGATCATCATATCGTAGGCATAGTCGGTATCTTCGGGAAGTTTTAGCCCGCCACTGCCTGACGGGTCAAAAGAGTTGAAGAGATAGACGTACTCCCGGCGCAGCCGAAAGCGCAGGGAAGCCGTATTCTGAAAGTTGATGTTGTACAGTAAATTGGCATCCCAATCGGTTACGCCGTAGGTATCATTGCCCAACACATCGAAGTCGATGCCTGGTCCGTGGTTGTTGATTATTTTGGAATCCGGGTAGAAGCGATACTGCGCGGTAGCCGCGGTGCGCTGATAGCCGGTACGGCGGGCGAAACCCACTTCCGGGTTGTAATTTTCTCCGACGGTTTGGGCGACGGCAAAGATGTTCCAGTTCAGGTTGTTGAAGCTTAGCTGGCCGGATGCGACGTAGGCATCGTCGGGTTGGTCATCTTCAAAAGTCTGGTGATAGAAAAACTTGCCATTCCATTTGCCATCAGCGGAAGCCAGGTTGTAATCAATGCCAGCGGTTCGGTTGTATTGTTCCAGTTCGCCGTTGAAATTATTGTCGTCATTCAAAAAGGGTTGTTTATTCACAAAAATAGCGCTGATATTCGAGCGGGCAAACACCTTGTGCTGCATGGTTGCCACTGTGTAGTTGAGGGAAGGCAAGCCATTGGCTTCATCTTTGGCGGCTTGCATATTGAGCAGCCCCACGCGCATGTTGTTGTTCACCTTCCCGCTGAGCCTTGCTCCGGCGGGGATGGCATTTTGAATATTGACACCGGTGGAAGTATCCTGAGCAATACCGATCCGACGTGAGAAGAAGGGCCGGAGGTTCCGGTCGCCGAAGTCGGCAAACAAATCAGCGTTTTCCAAAAAAAATTGCCGGCGCTCCGGGAAGAAAATCTCGAAGCGATCGAGATTGGTTACCTGCTGATCTACTTCTACCTGCGAAAAATCCGGATTGATGGTCAGGTCGAGGTTTAGCCCCGGCGTGACGGCTATTTTGGCATCGCCACCGACACTAAAATCAAAATCGGGAGATTCCGAAACGCGGGCATCCCCATCGAAAAACTGATGCGTATAATTGCTGGCAATGTAAGGAATCAACGACACATTGGCGCCCGGTTTTTTCAAGGGTTTATCCCAGATCAACTCGCGCATAAAAGCCAGCGTGATGATGGAAAAGTTGCGCGGGATAGGCGCCCAGGTAGAGCGTTCGGTATATTCGCTGTCAATGCGGTAAAAGTTGATATTCCAGGCTGTACTTCCCTCTTTGAAGCGGAGTGTTTTCCAGGGGATGGCCATTTCGGCAACCCAGTAGCCGTCGTAGATTTTGGCTTCGGCATACCACTTATTGTCCCAGTTCAGCGACAAGTCACCACCGTTGCCGCCGCCATTGGCAATCAGTCCTTCGCGCTGCACGCCAAAGGGATTCACCCCAAACTGAAAGGCGTTGGTATTATCCTGAAAAGGATCAATCACAACCGTCACGCCGTCGTTGGCTTCGCCCCGATAGTCGCGCCGCAGAGAAGGCGTAACGTATTCGCGGTTGCCACGCTGGCGCTGGCGCCGGCGTCTTTGCTGGGGTTCCCGTCCTTGTACTTTATATTTACGTTCCGGGGTAAGGTTGAGCATTTTGGCAGCTACATAGACAAACTTATCGTCATAGGTCATTCTGATTTCCGTTTGAGCCATTGCCCGCGACGTATCCGCCGGGAAATACTGCATGAAATCAGTCGCTACATCTGTGGTTTGCCAGTCGGGTTCGTCCAGTACGGCGTCCAGGATAATCGTCCCTTTTGCTTCCCTGATGCGCAAGCCGCTATCGGGCTGCGCATTCATTATAAGTGGGAATAAGAGAAGTACGAGGCTTATCTTTCTTGAAATCCGGGTCATTAGTTAAGGGCTTAATTTTTTTGTAAACGATTGAGTAAGGCGGTTGTAACTAAAAATGGGAATTTTGATAAAGAAATTGGAAATTCCTTCTTAGCTTTGCGCCGAAAACAAAGTTTATTATGGCAACAACGACCAACAATTCGACAGCATTAGACTGGATTCTTTTCCTGGTATCAACAGTTATTTGTGTTTTTTTGCTCATATATGCCAATGAGTGGTTCTGGCTTGCACTACCTTTTGTACTGACGTACCTGGTGCGTGCGCTGAAAGCGATTTAGAAAAGCGCTCCGATTAAAGTTTAAAGTTTTTTTTCATGGCATAAAAGCAATTGGCGTGATGAGATTATTCGCACTTTTAACGATCCTGATTGTGGTGACTGTGGGTTGCCAGAGCGACCTCGAAGTGGTGGAAACGACCGATCCGAAGGGGTACGTGGAGCGATATACCATTCGCAAGGACAATGGCGCCAAAGAAGGCTGGTACGTCAAATCAGCGCCCAACACCACCATTCTCGAGGAAACGCAATTCAAAGACAACATGGCGCATGGCTTCCGCATTTTGTATTATCCGAATGGCGATACCATGTCCGTGTCCACTTTTGAGCGAGGGGTGCTGAACGGCACGCAAACCAAATACTACCCGGCCGGTGGCACCGAAGAAATTGCAACCTACACCAACGGCAGCAAAACCGGACCTTTCAAAGAATTCTGGAAGGATGGGGTGCTGAGAACGGAAGGTTTCTATGCGGACGGTCTGGAAAACGGGGAGATAAAAAACTACGACCAACTGGGGAATCACTATCGCACCCTGAATTGCTATCAAAGCGTGTGCACAACCGAATGGCTTCACCCGGATTACGAGAAAAATTAGCGCGAATGCCCCAACCGTGATCTTGTCCCATTCACGGAGCTTTCCGCACCCGCCTGTAGCCAGGTATCCAAAACCTGAACTGCCGGCAAATACGGCACATTAAGTCGCCGCCACTGCATTTTTATCGCCGGGGCATAATCTATATTTGCGATTCTCGTTATAGTTTAAGTTTTGCAAAAAAATGATACGTTTATGCGCAGATTCCTGTTCGCCAGTGCATTCATTGCCTTCCTGGCTTTTGGCTGCAAAAGTAATATCGAAACGGTAGAAAACACCAACTCGGCGGGTTACACCGAGCGCTACGAGCGCCGAAAAAGCGACTATGCCAGAGAGGGAAATTACGTCAAATTTGACCCCAGCGGGCAGCTTCTCGAAGAAGCCTATTACACCAGCGATACGCTCAATGGCTACCGCATCCTCTACTACGAAAACGGCGATACCCAAATTGTTGAAAAATACGAAATGGGCACTTTCAATGGCTTTTATAAAGTTTTTTACCCCAACGGGCAAAAAAAACTCGTCGGGCAATACCAGGACAACAAAATGACCGGCAAATGGAATGCCTATTATGAAAACGGGCAATTGAAGGAAGTCGTGACTTTTCGCGATAACAACGAGAATGGCCCTTTTGTCGAGTACCACCCCAATGGCAACCTGAAAGCCGAAGGTACTTACCTCGACGGCGACCGCGAGCACGGCGAACTCAAGCTCTACGACGAAAAGGGCATCCACACCAAAACCATGATGTGCGACCGGGGCAACTGCCGCACCACCTGGCAAGCTGAAAACTCAAAAGACTGATATGCAAAGAATTATACCCGCGCTTCTGCTGCTTGCGCTCGTGGCGCACACCGCTCAGGCTCAGTTGGGCGGGCAGGAGACATACGCATTCCTCAACCTTCCGTCTTCGGCGCGAATTACAGCCCTCGGGGGCAACCTCATCACCGTTGTCGATGACGATGTCAATCTGGCTTTCGCCAATCCGTCCCTGCTCAACCCGCTTATGCACCAGCAGATCGCTTTCAATCACAATTTCCATTTTGGCGATATTCAAAACGGCTACGCGGCTTACGCCAATTATTTTCCAAAATTGCAAACGACCTTCCACGCCGGGGTGCAGTACATCAACTACGGCGAATTTGACGAACGCGATGTTTTTAATACCGTGACCGGCAATTTTAAAGCAGCTGAATACGCCGTCACGCTCGGTGCAGGCAGACAGGTGGACGAACGCCTCGCGCTTGGCGCAAATGTGAAATTTATTTCTTCCCAACTGGGCGGTTTCAATTCCGCCGGGCTGGCTGCTGACCTCGCAGCCATTTATGCCGACACGGCAAAGCGCTTCAACGCTACGGTCGTTTTTAAAAATATTGGTACGCAACTAACCCCCTATCGCGAAGATAACTTCGAGACGTTGCCATTTGATATTCAAATTGGTATCTCCAAACGGTTGCAATATCTTCCCTTTCGCTTTTCTATCATTTATCACCATGCACACCAATGGAACATCACCTACGATGATCCCAATCGGGAAGACACGCCGCTCTTTTTCGGCGAAACCCCTACCAGCGAAAGCGACGCAGAGGTCTTTTTTGACAACCTTTTCCGGCATTTTATTTTTAATGGCGAATTTCTCTTTGGTCGTCAGGAAAATTTCCGATTGCGCTTTGGCTACAATCATTTCCTCCGGCGGGAACTCACCGTCGAAAACTTCGGCAGTATGGCGGGCTTCACTTTCGGCGCGGGTATTAAAGTTAATCGCTTTCGCATCGACTACGGGCGCATGGTCTATCATATCGCAGGCGGCGTAAACCACCTGAGCATCGCTACAAACTTTCGGGAGTTCCGGCGCTAGTACTTTTTTCTCCGGCTTGTAATGATGAAAACCAGTCTTTGACCTAAAAATCCGGGTTTTGGTAAAAAATATCGGCAGGAGTTGTATTTTCGTGGCAAATTCAATCGTCGCTTACACTATCATATTATGAGCCAAAACGCAGATTATCCCAAAATCAAACACATCGCCATTGCGGGCAATATAGGAGCCGGAAAAACGACGCTCTGTTCTAAACTGGGGAAGCATTTTAACTGGGAAGTCCACCACGAATCGACCGAGGACAATCCGTACCTTAGTGATTTCTACCACGATATGCGGCGCTGGTCGTTCAATCTGCAGATTTACTTTCTCAATAGCCGCTACCAGCAGATACTCGAAATTCTGAACGGCGACGTAACCGTTGTGCAGGATCGCACCATCTACGAAGATGCGTACATCTTTGCGCCCAACCTATACGACATGGGGCTGATGTCCAAGCGGGATTTTGATAATTATTTTGAATTGTTCAAGACAATGTCGTCGCAAATTCAGCCACCGGACTTGCTGATCTACCTGCGGGCGAGCATCCCGACGCTGGTGGCCCATATCCAGTCGCGCGGGCGCGACTACGAGGGCAGTATGAGCCTGGATTACCTCAAACGGCTCAACAATCGCTACGAAAACTGGATCAAAGACTATGACGAAGGGCGGCTGCTCATCATCAATGCCGATGACCTGGATTTTGAGAAAAACCCGGAAGACATGGGCAATATCATCAACCTTGTGCAGGCGGAACTGCATGGGTTATTTTAGAATTGGTGATTGTCCCGAAGGGATGCCTTCGGCATTAATTCTTGATTGCTAATTGTTTATTGATATGAAAGTTCCCATTTCCGATCCCGTACCGTAGGACGGGATCGGAAATTGCGCCGAAGGTCAATATGACTCCTATGGAGCGTCCCTTCGGGAGAAATCATAAGTATTTGTAAATCAAAACTTAAAACACTCTTTAACACGTCGTTATCAATTGAAATTGGTGTTAGAACTACAATTCACGCTGTCGAATGCCAGAATCTTTGATTACTGTAAAATAGCCCTCTATTTTTAATCCTTCTTCTATATTGGAGAGCAGTATCTTTGCCGCCTCTACCATGTTACACATTTTTCATCCGATCCTTCCAAATAGCCGGATTTTGTCTGGAATTAAGCACGGCAAAAATGATTATTACATCTTTCTTGATGCCAAAAAAGACGAGGTAATTAAACCTGGGAACTACCGCACGGCGAAGATGGCTGTTCTTTTTTGAAATGGCTTGGAAAATCAGGGGTGTTCTGCTAATCATTTGATTCGTAGCGCCAATGGAGAGTAAAAAATCATGCCCTAATCCTACGCGTTTTTCTTCATACCAATCAAAACCGGCTTGTAAATCCTGAATAGCTTCGGCGGTAAATGTAATGGAATAATTCATCCGGAGGCACTACTTTTTGTGCGTGATAATCGCTTGGGCTTCTTCCCAACTAAATAGAGCAGTTTTGCCTTCTTCCACCAATTGCCAGCGACGTTCGAGTTCCGCTTCTATCTCTGGCGAAATTTCCAAAGACTGCCCTTCCGTGCTTTCGGCAATATCATCCCAAATCCGCTCTACCAGCAGGATTTTTTCTTCTACACTTAGTTTTGCAACTTCTTCTAAAATGGCAGCGCTCATACGATTGCGTTTGTTTTGATTCAAATATCGGGTAAAATTTCAAATTTATCAACCTTAAACCTATCAACTATTCAACTTCTCCCCCAAATATCCCGCCGTATAAGACTTCTTCACTTTTATCAAATCTTCCGGCCGGCCCTGAAAGACGAGATGCCCGCCGTTTTTGCCGCCTTCGGGTCCGAGGTCGATGATGTAGTCGGCGCTCTTGGCGACTTCCATGTTGTGCTCGACGACGAGCACGGTGTGTCCTTTTTCTACTAAAGCATTGAGTGCGTCCAGCAGCTTGCGGATGTCGTGGAAATGCAAGCCGGTCGTAGGTTCATCGAAGATGAAGAGGATTTTTTCGGTACTGCGCTCTTTATTCAGGAATGACGCGAGTTTCACGCGCTGCGCCTCGCCACCGGAGAGGGTGCTGGAAGATTGTCCCAGCTTCACGTAGCCCAAGCCGACGTCGTAGAGCGGCTGGAGCTTGGTGAGGATGTCTTTGGCATCGGCGAAGAAATCGAGGGCTTCCTCCACGCTGAGTTCGAGTATCTCATAAATGTTTTTGCCGTGATATTCCACTTCTAAAACCTCTGCCTTGAAGCGTTTGCCACCGCATTCCTCGCATTCGAGGCGCACGTCGGCGAGGAATTGCATTTCGATCACTTGTTCGCCTTCGCCCTTGCAAGTATCGCAGCGACCGCCATCTACATTGAAAGAAAAATGCTTGGGTTTGTAGCCCCGTATTTTGGATAGTTGTTGCTTGGCAAAGAGATCGCGAATGGCATCGTAGGCTTTCACGTAGGTGACCGGATTGGAGCGGGAGGACTTGCCGATGGGGTTTTGATCTACCATCTCGATGGCGGTCAATTTTTTTAAATCGCCCGCCAACTCCTTGTAAGCGCCCGGGGATTTGGCATAATTTTCACCAAAATGTTTTTTCAACGCCGGGTACAAAATGCCCTTCACCAGCGTCGTCTTCCCCGAGCCGGAAACGCCGGTGACGACTGTTAGCGCTTCCAGCGGAATTTTCACATCAATATTTTTCAAATTGTGCTGCTTTGCACCCAAAATAGAAATGTAATTTTTTAATTTGCGCCGCACTTCGGGTACCGGAATTTTCATGCGCCCGCTCATGTACTTGGTCGTGAGGCTTTCGGTGGCTTCGTCGTAAATATCCGCATAATTGCCGGCAAAGACCAATTCGCCCCCATGAATGCCCGCCGCCGGACCAATATCTACGAGGTAATCCGCATTTTTGATGACGTCCTCTTCGTGTTCGACCACGACCACCGTGTTGCCCAGATCACGCAAGGTTTTCAATACCCGCACCAGGCGATCGGTATCGCGTGGGTGCAAGCCGACGCTGGGTTCATCGAGAATGTACATCGAGCTGGTCAAGTTGCTACCCAAGGTACGCGTCAGATTGATGCGCTGCGTTTCGCCGCCGGAAAGCGAAGCAGACAAGCGATTTAACGTCAAATAACTCAAACCCAGGTCGCACATATATTGCAGCCGGTTGGTAATTTCCAACAGCAGTCGGCGACCAATTTTGGCATCGTATTCATTGAGTTCCAAGCCTTTTACATGTTCCAGTAATTCATCAATGGGTAAATCAATCAGCTCCGTAATGTCCTTGTCGGCGATTTTCACGTAAGTGGCTTCCTTGCGCAGGCGACCGCCCTCGCAGGTGTGGCAGAGGGTTTTGCCGCGATAGCGCGCGAGCATCACGCGATTCTGGATTTTGTAGGTTTTTTCTTCTAATTCGGAAAAAAAGTCATGGATACCGTGAAAATATTTATTACCATGCCAAAGCAAACGACGTTCTTCTTTCGTCAAATCCTGGTACGGCGTGTGCACCGGAAAGTCAAACTGGTGGGCGTTGTTGAGTAATTCTTCCAGCCAAAGCCCAAACTTCTCGCCCTTCCAGCAGGCAATCGCGCCTTCGTACACGGAAAGCGTCGAATCAGGAACCACCTTGTTTTCATCAATGCCCATCACCTGACTGAAGCCTTCGCAGGTGGGGCAAGCGCCGTAGGGGTTGTTGAAATTGAACAAATGCGGCGTCGGGTCGAGGAAAGCCATGCCGTCCAGTTCAAAGCGATTGTTGAAGCTTTTGGCTGCTGCATTTTCGCCGAGGGGCAGGACGGTGCACTCGCCTTCGCTTTCGTAGAATGCCGTTTGCACGGAATCCGCGATGCGCTTGATGTTTTCTTCGTCCTCTTTTTTTACGACAAACCGGTCGATGAGGATGAGCGGATTTTTCTTTTTAATTTTTTCGATGGTCTTTTTTAAATCGGCATGTCCGCTTTCCAACACATTTTGAATGTCTTGCAATTCGCCATTCAGCAGCACCCGCGTGTAGCCTTTTTGCAGCAGCAAGTTCAGTTCCTGCGCCAGCGTGCGATCCTTGTATTTGTAGGGCAGCGGAATGAAGAGTTGAATTTTCGCGCCCTCGTCAAAGCTTTGAATGTAATCCGTCACATCCGCCACTTCGTGGCGTTTTACGATTGCACCCGAAATCGGCGAATAGGTCTTGCCCACGCGCGCGTAGAACAAGCGCAGGTAATCGTAAATCTCCGTCAGTGTGCCAACCGTCGAGCGCGCATTCGACGTACTGACCTTCTGCTCGATGGCAATTGCCGGGCAGATGCCCTTGATGTAATCCACATCCGGCTTCTTCATTCTGCCCAGAAACTGCCGCGCATAGCTCGACAGGCTCTCCACGTAGCGACGCTGCCCCTCAGCGTAGAGCGTATCCATGGTGATGGACGACTTGCCAGAGCCAGAAACACCAGTGACGACCACCAGTTTATTCTTGGGAATTGCCAGGCTGACATTCTTGAGGTTATTGGCGCGCGCGCCTTTGATGTAAATCGCGTCTTGCAGGTCTTGGGGTGATGCCTGTTCCAACACTTCGACGGCAGATTTCTTCTTTGGCATAATGTGATGGTGTAACGGTTTGTCGGTATAACGGTTTATCGGTATAACGGTGTAACGGTCAAAACAAGAAGAGAACAAAAAAATGAAGGTAGGGTTTTGTCCGCAAAGTGGAAAGCCCCAAATAGCATTTTACCCAAACAATGCCCGGAATTCTTCCTCCGTCAAAACCTGCACGGTGCCGAGCTTCTGGGCTTTTTAACCAAAAAGTGTAATGCTGGAGGCAATATGTTCCAGTCGTTCCAAGTCTTCATCCCAGATGTTCAACTCTTCCATCCGCTGCTTTATTTCTGAAAAGTGATTTTCAGAGCTGAATAGAACTGTGGCAGATGTTGCACTATACTCAACGTTAGGTTGTGATTCTTGAAGTAAAATGAGCATTATGTTCTTGATTTTATTTCTTGATCTTTCGCTGATATCCTCCAGGAGTTACGCAACGACCGATTGAATAATACCAATTCGGAAGTGAGAAGTTGAGCGCAGCGAAATCCCGTACTGTAGGTCGGGATCGGAAGTCAGAAATCATAAGTATTTGTAAATCAAAACTTAAAACACTCTTTAATACGTCGTTATCAATTGAAATTGGTATAATTCCGCTGTAGGGTCGTTTGCTTTGCTTCCAGTTCCCGGGTTTTACTCTCCCGCGTTTCCTGGTTTAGGGCAGGGGAGTTCAGTCGCTCCCGCAGCCGCTTGATTTCATTTTCCTTTTCTTTCTGTAAAGCCTCCAGTTGTTGCTGTATCGCTATGCCTCTTCGCGATTTTCCTACGCATCAATGACGCCAATTTTGGTTTGCGCACAAACGGTGCTGCCAAACGTAAACATAGGGAGTAATGTTATCAGAAATTTTTTCATGGTTTTCCGTTTTTTGTTAATGTTGATATAATCTGCTATAAATTTTGGCATTTAATTCCAATCCGATGTACTTTTTCAGGTAATTTTTTAAAGCCTCGTTCTTGTCGTTCCTGTTCCGGTTCTATCGGAGACGAGGTTCTGGTGAAAGGTATCCCGCACTATCCGATTTCTTCAGACGACATCCCTGCAAGGCGTCAAGCGGAGAAGATACTTATATTAAATTTTTGTAAAATTTTGAATTTCAAGCTAAAAAGTGTTTGAATTTCAGGAAATTACATGGTCATTTTTTTCAAATAGCCAACACAAACCCATCATGATCGTCTTTCGCAACCAAAAAATCGAAAATTGGGTCGCAGTCCGCATTCTCAATTTCCTGAATGATGCCAGAAATGCTGCCGACATTGTAGAAATTGTCAGGGATGATCCGAACGCCGGCGCGCCGGGCGAAGGCGCTGCTATCGGCGAGGTGGTGGCCGCTCGCCTTCTGGAAAAACGCAACAGCCTGCCGCGCCGTCGCTTTAGCCGTATCAGCGAATTGGAGGGCATTCAGGGCTTCGGCGAAGACAAAATACGCGACTTGATTTTCACTCTCGGGGTGCGGGCCGCCGATGCTTTTCGGGATGGCTTATATGCCAAGAGCATCCTGCTCGAAAACTGGAACCTGGAACACCATACCTACTATTTTCAGGATGAAGAAGAGTTTGACTACACGGCGAATATCACCCCCAACTTCACCAATTTCATCGCTCACCAGGTCAATCAACTGGTCAGCGAACGCAAACAAAACGAACTTGCCGGTTACCTCGCCGAGCGCCTCATTTTTGAAGCCTATCAGGATGCTTATGACACTGCCCACGTCGGCAGCTTTGCCTTTGCGTTGTGGTTTTACCAGTTCGATCAGGATAACTGGTTCTCGTTCCAGCGCATGCGCGAGGAAATTGAGCAATACCTGAACCACTACCTTCAAGCCGGCGAGGAGCTGCGCTTCGTGCTGTTCAAAGGGTTCCCGAATGGTGCTACGCTGGTGAAGGGCATCACCGCGCCCGACCTGCCGGTAGTGATTAACCGCCCGGAGCGCGCGATCAGCATCTGGACGGCGGAGTTGTTCGATTAAAAGTTTTCCGGCTGAAAAGTTGTCCGGTTGGCGTTGAATACAGTAATTTGTAACCAAACGTCACTCAATGAATATCCTGATTATCGAAGATGAACAGCCTGCCGCCAAACGCCTGTACAACCTCATTCTCGAGCATCGCCCGCAGTTCCGCATACTCGATGCCATCGACAGCGTGGAGGGCGCGGTAAAATGGCTGCGCCACAACTCCGCGCCGGATCTGATGTTCCTGGACATTCAGCTTGCCGACGGCCTGAGCTTCGATATTTTCAACCAGGTGCAGGTGCGAGCACCGGTCATTTTTACCACCGCCTACGATCAATATACGCTTAAAGCTTTTAAACTCAATAGCGTGGATTATTTGCTCAAGCCGGTTGATCCGGAAGAATTGGCGCGCGCACTGGACAAATTCGACCAGTTTTTTGGCAAAAAAATGAGCTATGATCTGCAGATTGTTCAGCAGATGATCCAGAGCATGGTACAGCCGCAGTACAAGGAGCGCTTCCTGGTGCGCGTTGGTCAGCAAATGACTTACATCGCAGTGACCGATATTCAGTACTTCTATTCGGATAATGGCATGGCTTACGCCAAAACGGCGGACAACAAGCGGCATTTAATCGATTATACCCTGGAACAACTGGAAGAAACGCTCGATCCGGCTGCGTTTTTTCGCATCAATCGCAAAGTCATCACGCATATCGATGCGATTCAGAAGATCGCACCTTACTTTAACAGCCGCCTGAAACTGGAAATGAAGCCCAAAGCCGATTTCGATGTCATCGTAAGCCGGGAGCGCGTTGGGGCATTCAAAAACTGGCTCGATCGTTAGATTGCAATTCGCTTTTATCGCGCAACCGTTTTGAATTATGTGTTTTTCTTATATATTTGCAGTGCGAAAATGATCCCATTAACTGTTTAAACACGATCCCTATGAACGTCAAAACTTCCCAAAAGAACTACGATGTGACTGTAGCTTTCGTTGTATTCGTCCTTTGCCTGCTGGTCGCACTATTCACTAATCTTAGTAGTACCAACCTAATATTCGCGGGGATGAATTAAAAAATCGATCTCCAACCCGATTCGTCAGAGACCGATTTCGCAAATTGCGGTTCCGATTTTATGCCAATTTCAACTGATAAGGACGTATTGATAAGTTCTTTAAAAATTGATTTCCAATTA
>CAZFBU010000115.1:10825-14546 GCA_964517175.1 uncultured Saprospiraceae bacterium | reverse complement strand
AAGTCTTTTTCCTCGCCTCTACCTTTTTAATTCCCATATCTCTACCTCCACACTTACCCCGCAAATACATCACATTTCACATGATTGCACATTTCAGGGTTTGCTGGCGGGCGCAGCTACGCGCGGTTTAAATTTTGACCACACGAAGGCGAGTGTTTTTTCCAAGCATTTGAAAAACAGGAAGTTATAGAGGGTGTTCTACGCGTTGGGGAAATGAAGCGCCTGGCGCGGTGCGCCTGTCAGAATAGCTTTTTCCGAAGCTGTATGGTTTGCTCCTGCCCGGCTTCGTTGAGGAATGCAATGGTAATTTGCGCGCGGTTTTCCCGGGGGTAGCCGTTCAGAAAATACTGGCAATCCTCGGGGGTCAGTTGCGAAAAGTCGGCATCGTCCACCCGGAGGATTGGCTGCCTGACTTGCATACCTGCCTGCTCGGCGTCGCTACCCCGGTAAACGCCGGAAATAATCAGTCGTTCGCCTTCCGGGCGTACGCGAAAACCAAAGTCGGTTTGAATGTTTTCAATCTGTGCCTTGCCAGGAAATCACTGCTGGCGAGCTGGCCGGGCTGATACGTCTGACCGTGCAGGCGGGCAACCAGGAACAATAATACTATCAGAAATGGAACTCTGTTCATTTTGCTCTGGTGGCTGGCGTGATCTAATACCAATTTCAACGGATAATGACGTATTAATAAGCGCTTTAAGTAATGAGACATTGTTATTTGTTAATTTGGGGGATTTTTATCTTTTGATAATCAGCTTTTTATAAAAATTTATGGCATTGCCATCCCTTCGGGATTTTTTTATTTGACAGCCTGCCTGCCGGCAGGCAGGGATTAACATGATGGACAAGATGTCGTAAATCGAGGATTTACGGCATCCTGAATCCTGAACATCCCGTAAATCCTGTCTATTTATGAACAGTTTAATCCTGTCCACCTACCTAAAAATTGATTTCCAATTATTTACGGTTTACCACTTCCGACTTCCAAATCGGTATAATCCTACACGGTTTCTTTGAATTTCACCTTATTAAGGCCCATCGCCTTGATGAGCCAGTTGGGGAGCGGCTTCACCGGGTCGCGCTTTTCGAGGTTGAGGTACCAGTTCCACTTTTTCACCAGCGGGATTTTGTGGGTTTCCACGAATTCGATCAGGGTGCCGTCCGGATCTTCGATGTAGCTCCAGTGCCCGGCAGCTTCGCCCATTTTGAAGGAATCCATACTGTCCACGCGAAAAGGGAAGCCCTTTTCCCGGCACTCATCGCGCAGCGCTTTCATGTTGTTGACGTCGAAGCACAGGTGAATGAAGCCCAGGTCGCCCCAGTAGCGGTCGGCGAAAATTTTCACCGGTTCGCGGCTCTGCACCTGGATCAATTCGATATGGCTTTTGCCAAACAAGCGGCTCAGCTTGCCTACGCGCTCCTTGCTGGGTTCCAGCCATACCCGGCGGAATTGCTCGCCGCCGCCCGGCAGCGATTGCAGGTCGTCAAAGGTGCCGGTTTCATCAAACACAACTTGATCGTAGCCCAGAATATCTGCGTATAGTTCCATCGCTTTATCGATATCCGAAACGCCAATCATGCAACCGCAGACGCCACCCGTGTGCTGTTTGTTCTGAGCGTACCAGGAATTGTAGGCTATAATCTGTAAAATGTTATCGTATGGATCTTTAATGTAAAAATACGCAACGCCGTGTGGCGTATTCACAATATCGCTGAGGATATTTACACCGTTGTTTTTCAACAATTGGAAGCTGCGCTGAATGTCCTTTGATTTCACACAAACCGAGAAGATACCCAAATCACCCGCCTGAACGGGCAGGCGCGAGGGCTGTGGCGTTCGGTCGGTATATTGCCAAAGCTCGTAACCGCTGCCGCCCTGCATATTGATGGCGAGAATCGCGCGCTTGTCGTGCGGCTGCCCGCCCATGTAAGGCGCCATGTGGGTAGCCGTATTGTCATCATCAAAAACCATGACGTCGGAGCAGAGATTCTTACCGTACCACTCGAATGCCTGCGAAGCATCCGTAACACCAACGCCAACTTGCTGAATGCCGTAAATCAGTTTCCTTGTCATGTATAACTTAGCTTTTGCGAACAGAAAAATGTTTCTAAAAAAAAACGAACACGCAATTTAAACATTGCTGCCACTTTTGGCGCATTTTTTTGATTGTAAAATTTTTCAATTAACGAAAATATAACGAATCCCCAGCCTCATTCAATAGGAGGGTTTGGTATAAATGCGCTACCATCACCGCATGAAAATAGCCTGGATTTATCGCACCAGCGTCACATCGCCCGACAGGACCTCGGTCACCTGATCGGCATATTCCACTTCCGCCATCCAGACATAGACGCCTTCCTGCGCTGCCCGACCGTTGAAATTACCATCCCACGACAGCGTCGGGGAATTGGGCTGCTGATTGTTGGCAATATAGACCTGATTGCCCCATCGGTCGAACACGACAAAACGATTGATACGCGACAACCGCTGGTCGGCGAAAAGCGTAAACGCATCATTCACGCCGTCGCCATTGGGCGAGAAAGCCGTAGGGGCAAATACATTCCGAATGACAACGACGCTGATAAAAACCCGCTCGCTCGTCCGGCAGCCCCGGTCATCGGTTACCGTCAGCGTGTAAGCAATGGATGCATCGGGCTTCGCGGTCGGGTTGGGGCAATCGGTGCAGGACAACCCCGCCGCCGGCGTCCAGGCATAAGTTTCAATCGGAAAACGAGCAAATACCTCGATGGCGGCGCTGTCGCCGAGGGCAATCTGCTCGGGCGCAGTGATGGAAATTTCGAGGGATCGCGGCGGTTCCACCGTCAGGAAATCCCGCCATTCACAGCCGGCAGCATCCTGCACGACCACTTCGTACGCGCCCGCACGCAAACCGCCAATGATGCTCGTTTGGGTCAGGCCTTCGCCAGCTAAACCATAGAAGTACGGTCCAACGCCTCCCTGTACCGATTCGATGCGAATGCGACCGTTGTCGTCGGGGCAAACCGGGTTGGTTACGCTTGCCGTGGCAGTGAGCGAAGTCACGGCAACATCAATCACATCACTGGCAATGCAGCCGCTGTTGGTGGTGACTTCCAGCGTGTAAGTACCGGCCTGGCTGACCTGAATGGTGGCAGTGGTATCACCGGTGGACCATTTGTATTCGGCAAAATTGCCATTTGCGCTAAGCGTGATGGTTTCGCCGGCGCAGATTTGGGTCAGTCCCTGTATTTGAAAATCAGACGGATTTTCGACGGTTACATTGTACGTGATGGTGCTGTCGCAGCCGGACTGCGCCGTTCTTTGAATTTGAAAAGAAGTATCATTTTGAATGGGAATACCCTGAAAAATATCTCCCGCGCAGATACTGGCTTCGATCACTTCGTTGAAGCCCGGCAGCACGCGAATTTCGGTTGTCACCGTGCTATCACAACCCGATGCAGCCGTAAAGATTGTCGTAATCGTTGTATCCCGCGTAAAGACCGCGCCCTGGTAGCTTTCGCCGGCGCATAGCTGCACGCTCTCGGCGGTGGCCAGCACGGGCGCGACCGTCAGTTCTAGGTTGATGATGCTATCGCAACCGCTGGCGGTCGTGAATATTTCCTGATACATGCCGCCGGTGGTCAGTGTTTGGCTGCCGAAGGTGAACGTTTCGCCCTCGCAGATCGTTTCGGCAATGTTCTGCGTAATGGACGTATTAAATGTGATATTCAGATTGACAAT
>CAZFBU010000115.1:0-10725 GCA_964517175.1 uncultured Saprospiraceae bacterium | reverse complement strand
TTTCGGCAATGTTCTGCGTAATGGACGTATTAAATGTGATATTCAGATTGACAATACTGTCACAACCGTTGACGCTCTGGAATGTCTCAGCGTACATGCCGGAAGTTGTAATCGTTTGGCTGCCAAATGTATAGGATTGCCCTTCGCACAGGGTTTCGGTGACATCCTCGGTGAATACCGGATTGAACTGAATGTCCAGCGTGACGGTACTGTCGCAACCTTCCGGCGTTACAAAAATCTCGGCATAAGTACCGGACGTAGTAATCGTTTGGCTACCAAACATATAGGTTTCGCCTTCGCAAAGTGTTTCGGTAATATTGGTTGAGACACGCTGGAGGTCGATAACAATTGGTTCGGATATCACCCGGCAATTTGGTTCGCCAATGCTCGCGGCTCCATTTGCGGCAAGCAGGCGATACTGACCGGTTTGCGAAGCGCTGTCGAGGATGAGCGTCAGGTCGGTTCCTCCCGGCAGGTCACTCCAGGTGGTGCCCAAGTCAGAACTGAATTGCCACTGGAAAACCGGATTGTCGTAAACACCTTCCTGAATGGTTGCTACGACGTCGAAAGGACTGAGCGAGCAAATAGCCAGGGTATCGGGCACGGTGATGGTCGGGCCGCAGGTGCGCAGGGAGATGTTGTCAATTGCCAGGTCGTTGCCTGGAAATTCGACGCCCCCCGGCGAGTTATTGCGCAGCGCCAGCGTAATTTCCGTAACGCCCGGTGCGGTGGTAAAACTGAAACCGTAGCTGTGCCAGTCCGCGTCAATGGGGACATTGCCGGTGGCAAACAGCTCCGCGCCATCTATGAGGAAGGAGATATTCGGCGGTTGAAAGTCGAAAAGCCCCGGAATGTTCATAGAAATGACGTCTGCAGAAAATTCGTAGGTGGTATTTTCACAGACCTGCACCGTTTGTTCAAAAAACAAACCCGGCTCCGAACTGGCATTGACGACCATCATGTAGCCGTTGGGATCGTCGCTGTTATCGCCAATGTTGATCCAGCTATCGGCAGCAAAGCCTCCCCAGCCCGATGTATTGTTGGTAATGGTGTAAAGACCGTCATCCGGTGGCGGCATTGGCTGGTAGGTGTAGCCTGGCGCTAGTCCCGGGTCCATTTGTATATCGGTTTCCGAGCCGGTGCCAAAGTCGCCGTTGGGGAATACATTCGGTCCCAGATTGCCGGAGCAGAGGTCACCGATGGAAATGATAGAACTGGCGCATTCTATGATAGGATTGTATTGAATGATGACTTCATCGTCCGAGATAACGCGGCAGAACGGCTGGAGCAGATCGTTTTCGCTACGCGCGGAAATTACGCGGAAGCGGGCGCGCACGGGAATGCCACGGGCAACAAAAACCGGGTCGTTGGTTGGAGCGCCAAAATTGTTCCAGTTTTGCCCTTCGTTGGTAGAAATCTGCCACTGATACCAGCCATCGCCGATATCCGGGGTATTCGTTGCGCTCAGCGTCACGTCGTCGCCGGGGCAGTGCGGTTGCGGATCGATTTCGACAACGGTCGTGCGGTGCTGGCACACCTGAATGAAGATGTTGTCAATGGCAAAGTCATTGCCATTGTTTTCTGCTGTGAGGTTGTTCAGTGCAAAGGTAATTTGCCCGGCATCAATGGCTTTGTTGAATTCGACCGTGTAGCTTTGCCACTGCCCGTTTTGCGGGATACCGCCGAAATTTTCCACCGGCACGCCATCAATCAGAAGCTCCAGTTCGGGCAGCGGAGCTTCGGGCAGGTTCGGGGCAAAAAGGTTGATGATGTCAAAGCGGAACTGATAGGTTTCGGCATCGCAAACATCGAGCGTTTGTTCGTAAAAAACGCCGTCCCGCCCATTGATAATCATCATGTAACCGTTGGGATCGTCGCTGTTGTCTTCGGTTTCTATCCAGAAATCCTCCGCAAAACCACCCCAGCCAAAGGTGCTGTTGGCAATCGTGAAAAAGCTGTCGGTTGGCGGAAAATCCCGGGTGTAGATCAGGTTGGAACCCAGGAACAGGGTATCGGGGCGGATGTTATCTTCGCCCGCTCCAAAGTCGCCACCGATATTGATATTAGGACTGAAAATGCCGGTGCAGGTTTGCGCAGCGAGCACGCCGGTGAGGACGGTCGCGGCGAATAGCGTCGTCAAGCGTTTAAATGTCATGGGTTGGTATTTTTGCGTTTTGGGATTCTTAGAAACATTTTCGCATCATAAACGAAAATACGACAATCCTTCATTAAACGGCTGTATTTTAGTGCGAATTGCCCTTTATTGGCAGAAAAAAATTGCGGGGAGCTTACTTTTCCGCCATGACAATATACTGATAATCAAGGACGGTATCGTTGGTCGTAATATTTTTGTACCCGGCTTCATACAGGGCTTCCTCCACGATGTGGATAGGCAGTCGGATTTCCGATGGCGGCCCGATGGGCGTTCGTTTCCGCTTAAAGTCAACAATGAGCAGCTTACCTCCCTCGGTCATGCCGGTTCTCAACAGGCGCAGATATTCTGCCCGGTTCTTGATGTACATAAATGTGTTGACGATAATGACCATATCCACTTCGCCCGGGCGGAGGTTGGGGGCATTGGGGCTGGCGAGGCGGGTTTCCAGGCGCGATTGAAACTGCTCGGGAATTTCCAGCATTTTGACACTATCGAGATAGCGAATAAACTGCTGATCAATATCAATGGCGATTACTTTTTTTGCTCTGGATGCCATTCGCATCGCAAAGAAACCGGTACCTGCGCCAATATCCGCGACGGTCTTGTCGGTCATATCGCCCAGCAACGTCATTATCACATCCGGCTTTTGCCAGATGACGCGGTCGGTGTTGGTATAGTCTTCTTCAATACCGGGTTTGTTGCTATTATTGGCAATGGCGGAATCCGGGCGTACGGGGGGCTGGGCAGGGGAAGTCAGGTTGTCTTTGTCCGTGCGTTGTTCATTTTGGCAGCCGGTCAAAATCAGCCCGATACTCAACAGGAGAAGAGTTACTCGTCGTGAATATTTCATTTGCACCAAGTTAAGCTTTTCATTTTAAATGAGATGCCGTTATAACAAGCTTCCCCTACCTTTTCGTTCGGTTTTGGAACATATATTTTTACAATCGCTCCGGGGTTAGTTTGCCGGCAGAATTTTTCCGCTGGCTTCGCCAAAACCAATGCGCACGCCATCGCGTTCGCACCAGCCGCGCAGCGTGACCGTGTCGCCATCCTGTAGGAACTTCCGTTCCGACCCGTCGGGCATAGCAATGGGCTTCGTGCCGCGCCAGGTGATCTCCAGCATCGAGCCATAGCTGTCTTCCGTGCTGCCACTGATCGTGCCGGATGCCATCATATCGCCGATGTTGAGATTGCAACCGGTGACGGTATGGTGCGCCAGTTGCTGACTCATATTCCAGTACATATTTTTAAAATTAGAACGGCAAACGACTTTCCCGGCGCTGTTTTCGGGTTGGATGGCAACTTCCAGGTTGATGTCAAAGCTGCGCTCGCCTTCGTATTGCAAATAAGGTAGCACTTCCGGCTCCTGTTTTGGGCTGGCGGTGCGGAAAGGCTCCAGCGCATCCAGCGTGACTACCCATGGGGAAATGGTGGACGCGAAGTTCTTCGCCAGGAATGGTCCGAGCGGTACGTATTCCCACTTTTGAATGTCGCGCGCCGACCAATCGTTGAATAGCACCATGCCGAAAATATAATCTTCCGCCTCCGCAGTAGCGACGGATTGCCCCAGCCTGGTCGGTCGCCCTACCACAAATGCCATTTCCAGCTCAAAATCGAGCAGGCGCGAAGCTCCGAAGCTTGGTTTATCGGCATCATCGGCTTTGGTTTGTCCTTTCGGACGATGAATCGGCGTGCCGGAAACGACAATCGACGATGCCCGACCGTGATACGCCACCGGCATGTGCCGCCAGTTGGGCAGCAGTGCATTCGCCGGGTCGCGGAACATTTTACCGACATTCGTAGCGTGCTCCATGCTGGAGTAAAAATCGGTGTAATCGCCCACTTTTACCGGCATCAGCATTTGCACCTGGCTTTGCTCATGCAGAAAAAAACCTGCCAACTCGCTCGCATCCCACTCTTCCAGGTCGGCGTCCAGAATTGCTGAAAGGCGATTGCGGATCGCGCGGGTCTTGGCTTTGCCGAGCCCGATCAGGTCATTCAGATAAGGCTGAGCAAATACCTGATGGTCGATATTCAGATCATCGAAAAAGCCATGCGCTGCCAGTACCACCAAATCAGCCACCTGATCGCCAATGGCAACGCCCACGCGGGGCGAAAGTTCTTTGGTTTTAAAAATTCCGAACGGCAAATTCTGAATCGGGAAGTCGCTGTTTTCAGGTATGCTCACCCAGGATTTCAATTTTGGATCATTTGCTCTTGTCATATTTGGGTTAGGTTTGCCGCAAAGGTAATAAATAAAGATGTGCCGCACTTCATAAGTACGGCACATCTGGGCAGGCAGGGGGTTATTTTTGCACCAAAATGCGCTGCGTCAGCACCGCTTCCCCATTCACCAGCCGAATGAGGTACATGCCTGAAGCCTGCTGCGTCAGATCAAAATTAAGCTCGGTGTCTGCTTGTCGCAAATATTGCCGTTGCAATAACTGACCATTCGTGTTAAACAATTCAACGGTTAAATTTCCCGAAAGGGGCTGGGCAAATTGAATGCGCAACCACCCGGACGTCGGATTCGGGTGGAACGTCACGCGCTGCCCTTGCCACTCCTGAATGCCGGCTGCTTCCACAAAGAAGTCGAAAATACCGGAAGTGGAAAACCCACAATCATTCAGCGAAGTGACGCGCCAGTGATAACGCCCGCCCTCCAGCGCCTCGGGGAAGGCGTAACTGGTGTCTGCTACTTCGATCGTAGCGACCATTTCGCTGAAGCGATCATCGCGGGCTATTTCGAGGCGATAACTGGTAGCATCAAGGATGGAACGCCAGCGCAAAGTGGGGCGCTGCTCGGGGAACGAGGCGCCGTCTGCTGGTTCCTGCGGTGTGGGCACCGCCGGTACCCCTCGCAGGAAGGCCGTCACGATGTCCTGATTGGAATAAGTACCGTCGGAAATCTGAAAAGTGATGGTGTATTCGCCGATAGGGACGCTCCCGAGATTGCTGAGCGTAGCCCTGACGGTTGTACCTGTCGGTAGGTTATTGGGGTCGGCATTGAAACTAATCGGAATATTCTGTTCGGGTGCTACGGTGTAAGTAACGGTTGTATTTTCGCCATAGCCCGGCCCGATGTTGAGGTTAAAACCTGGTTGGTCGGTTCGGCAGGCATTAATGTTCATGGGTGAAACGCTGAAGCTCACGTCCGGTACGGTTGTAAAGCTAAATGTTTTTGGCTCGCTCAGCCCACAGTTATTCATTGCCTGTATGCTCCAGGTGTAAGTTGTGCCGAAGCGCAGTCCGCTTACGAAGAAAAGCGGTGTTTCAATGGTATCCGAAGCTATGCTGGTACCTTGTTCATCTGTTATGTTTATAAAATATTGCTCTGCCGTTTGAGGCGCGTCCCATTCCAGTGAGGTGCTGAGCGGAATATTGGTTGCCGCGTTTGCCGGAAAGCGCAGTTCAAAGTCATTCGGCACATCACTCACGACTAACTGCAATTCAATATTGGAATCATCTATGCCATCCGTTGCTTCAATTACCAGGGTATAAACATCCTGTCCGGTCAGGTTGCTGATGGTAACCTGCACGGTATCGCCGGGGCGGGCAGGATTGGCGCTGAAGTTCACCGCAGCAGCATCCGGGAGACCGGAAGCGGAGAGCGTCACGCCATTATTTTCGTCAAAATCCGTACCGAGCGTGATGTCAAAAGTTGTCGTTTCATCCGAACAAGCAGCAAATGCAGTATTGGCAGCTTTGATGCCGATGTCCTTCGGGCGGGCAGTGCAGACTTCGAGCGTCCAGGCATTGATCGCGCCGCCATCATCCGGTGCAAAGTCCTCTACGGTTAGTCGCCATTCGCCGATTGCATTTTCACCAAACATAAACGAGAACGGATCGAGCGGCTGATAATCGCCGGCAATAGCGGGGCGGTCGCCACAGGTGGATTCCAGTTGCTCGGGGGTATTGGGCGCGTCGCTGAAAAAATTGAGCAACACATCCCGACCGTCGCAGCCAAAATCATCCGCCGGAACGCCGGGGCGGTCGAACAGACGCACCGAAGTGCCCTGGGGCGAAGTGAGCGCCACCTGCATATCGCCAACCCACGAGTGCCTGATATTGAGGTTGGTCAGTCGAATATCAACAATGCCACCCGGCAAATCGACCTCAACAGACGAAATGGTAACGTTGGGCAGCAGGTCAAAAATTTCCTCGGGAAGGTTTTCCGGCGAAACCGAGGCGCAAATAATATCAGCGGTGGTAAACCGACGCGCGGACGACCAGGCACCCTCGCCGCAGGTGTTGTTGCCGCGTACCCGCCAGAAGTAGGTGGTGACGGCTTCCAATTGGATACCCTGCAAAGATGTACCGCTGATATCAACTACATCGGCGATGATGTTGGCAAATGCCTCGTCGGTTGCAATTTGTACCTGATAACTTTGGGCTTCCTGGTCTGCATCCCAGGAAAAAACCGCATAGAGGGGCACGTTGGTCGCGTTGGCAGCCGGGCTTACCGGATCAATGACTGCGGCAGGCATGGCAGAAGACTGCAGCGCAAGGGTGATTGTTTCGGCTTGCATGCCATCCGTACCGGTGAGCGTGAGCGTGTAAGCGCCGGAAGGCAGATC
This sequence comes from uncultured Saprospiraceae bacterium, assembly GCA_964517175.1. Taxonomy (GTDB): domain Bacteria; phylum Bacteroidota; class Bacteroidia; order Chitinophagales; family Saprospiraceae; genus JADJNW01. The sequence continues at coordinate 3,993 of CAZFBU010000115.1, read as the reverse complement.
ATCGGAATTGATGGTAATAGTCGTGTTATTGCCTGGAATTACCGGGTTTTGGCTGTAATCAACCTGCGCATTTTCGGGCAAACCACTTAGGGTCAGTTGTACCAGATCGGTGAAATTTTCACTGACTTCAATTTCAAAAACGGCTGGCGTCGGGGCGCAAACTTGTTGTGCCGGAACATTAGCGACGAGCCTGATATTGCAGGCAGATTGCGCCTTGCCATCCAATGTAAGTTGCTCCGAACCCGATGGATCAAGCCAGGGGCGTAGGCTGGAAGTGGCTGTGCCGCCGCCCGTCCACGATTTGTGAAACCAGCCAAAAACGTCGTAGCCGTTGATGTTGCAACTCGCCGTGCCGCCGCGCAATTGACCGATGACGCGATTTTGACTGTCAAATAAAGGCGCCCCCGACGAGCCGCCTTCGGTGGAGCCTACATCCCAGTTGGAAATGATGAGCGCATCGCCATTAGGTACAGGGTTCGTGGCGCTGCCCCAGGCACCGACATAAGCGCCATCGTATCGGAAACTGATGCGTTTTTCCTCCGTACCGGGATGATGCACGGTAGCGACCGTGTCGCTTGGTGGTTCGCTGGCGGCATTCCAACCGGCAAAAACGGCATTCGCTGTCGGCGAAACCGGGTCGTCGAGTTCCACCAGTGTAAAATCAGACAAGGCATACTCCGCCCGGAAGATAGCGCCGGTGTTGAAATCATCCAGCGGTCCGTCGCCCAATCCACCACTTACCGGTGATCGCGGCTCGCGGCAGGTTGTGTTTTCATAATTCCAATACACCACCATCGAAGGGGCATTACCGGCATTGACACCGCAATGGGTAGCCGTCATGAAATAAGGCGTACAATCCCCCTGGGTGTTGTTGACGAGAAAGCCTGTGCAAACAAAACTGCCGCCAAAGCTATACACTGCTACCGATTGGATGGCATCGCGAAATTGATCGACCAGCGGGTGGCCATCTTCTGCTCCACAAACGACATCCAGATGACAAGCCCCGGAACTCAGCTCGAAAAAGTTCATAAAGTCGTGATTCACCTGATTGAGTTGCAGGCGGAGTTCACTTTTTTTGTCGGTAGGCAGTTGTACTTCCAGTGTGACGTCCTGCCCGGGCACGACGGGCGTCCACAACTGCTCGTGCGCTTCATTATCGGCGGGCGTGAATGGTCCGTAAGTTTTTTTCCGGCCGGGTGCATACAAATGGAACGTTCCACCTTCCGGCATGTAATATTGGCGGAAGCCAAAATTGATGGAATAAGCCTCCCGTGAAATGACGCGGAAACGCCAGATCGAAGTGCCATCGGGCAAGTCTTCCCAGGTGCCGTGCGTAGTCGGATTGATAGTCACCTCGCGCACTTCGGCGAAACGGGGGGGCGCATCGGGAGTGTCAGCGCGGCGTTGCAGTTCTTGTTCGCGCAAAGCGTCATTATCGAGCGCGGGTAGAATGATCTGATCAACTTCGGGTAGTGGTACTTTGGTGTCAAAATGCGTACCATTGTTTTGTGTGTAGGCAGCAGTTGCCACTGCCATTGCCAGTAGTAGCCATAAAAATCTCATGCGTGTAATCGGTTTTTGGTATGTGATTCGTGTTTTGGAATAGAGAAAGCAATCCGCCCCAGGCAGACAAGCCTTCGGACTTCTCCATTCAAAGCCATTAGAAAAAAGTTTTACAGCAAAAAATATTGTGCAAGGTAAGGAGGAATATTGGAATGGAGAATTCCGTATTTCCTTTTTCATTGGCTATTGCTATTCTCCGACACGAATCACACGACCAAAAAATACCTTATCGCTCGAATACTCGAATTAATTCTACCGACAAGCCGATGACTTTCTGCCAAGAGCCGGAAGTATTGGCAAGCACGACGATGACGGTTTTGTTTTTGGGGATAATCATCAATTGAGTAGCTGCGCCCGTTTGCTCGCCGCTGTGCCCGATCACCAGGTTTTCGTTCGGCTTCGGGCCATACAAAAACCAGCCAAAACCGTAGGGATTGCCTTCTTTTTCCAGGCTGTGGCTCTGCGTCATTAGTTCCAACGTCTCGGCTCGGATGAGTTGGTGCTTGATGACGGCATTGCCAAATCGAAGCATGTCGCCCGGCGTCGTCTGAAAGCCGCCGCCCGGCACGCGGTTGCTCAGGTCATTGGGCTTAGCTTGCTTAATTTTGCCGCGCTTGGATTTGTGGTACAACACTGATTTATTGGGAATTGCTTCGCCCGGTTTTTCCACGCTGGTGTGCGTCATGCCTGCTTTGTCCCAGACGTTTTTTCGCATGTAATCCTCAAAAATCATCCCCGAAACGCGTTCAATAATTAAACCCAAAACCACGTAGTTGTAGCTCGCATAGCTGAAACGTTCACCCGGCTTGAAGTCCAAATCCCGATCTTTGAAGATATCCACTGCTGCCGCCAGGGTAGGGTAGTGCGTCTCGTTTTCGACCTCTTTGACGTTTTTGTAATTTTTAATGCCGGAAGTGTGCGCGAGCAAATGCCGCACGGTGATATCGCCTTGCGCTTTCTTCGGGAAATCGGGCAAGTAGGTTTGAATGGGCACATCTAGGTAAATCAAACCTTGCTCATACAATTGCATCACCGCAATGGCAGTCATGGATTTGGCAATAGATGCCGTCCGTGTAATGGTGGCGGTCGTGAATGCTTTGCTTTGCCCTTCGTCAGCGTAGCCCACAGCCGATTGCCACTCGATTTCGCCTTCCACCATGATGCCGGTAGCCGCACCGATCACGTGCTCGTTGATGACTAGTTTTTGCAATAAAAATTCAGCCGTATCAGTTGGTGTTTGTGCAAATCCAATGATTTGAAGAAAGAGAAAAACAGGAATAAAAATCAAAAATCGTTGCATGTGAAGTGTTTTTATTTGCTACCAAAAATACGCGGAAAGAACCTTGGAAGCATTGATTTCAGGGTGTTTGGGACAAACCATTCGCTTTTAGGGACGATTGTTTGATGTGCAAAACTGCCGGTTTGAATTTTTTGGAAACGGGAAGTTCCGTTTTCGTTAAAATGATCGTGTTTGCGTCCCGCCACTCTTTAAAATGCTGCGGATTGATGAGGTGGGAGCGATGCACTTTTACCAGCTTTGGCAGATCGCGATCTATATTTTTCAGGGTATTGCGGAGCAGTTTTTGTTTCAACTCACCATTTGCCAGGTAGCGCACCTCCACGTAGTTGTCCGCACTGGATATGCTGATTAAATCCGCCCAATTAACCTGCAAAATATCGTGCTTATTTTCACCGTGAAGCGTTATTTTCTCCTCTTCTCTTTTTTGCTTTCGCCGAAAAAGGAACCACCGTGCGAAAATTATGATGGAGAGCAAAACGATGAAAATCGGATAATAGACTTCCAGCGTAAACTTGCGGAAAGTGTACTCGCCGTTCAGAATATCTGACTTGTAATAAATGAAGCTCCCGATCAGGGCGATAAATTGGAATAGCACGATGAACAGGACTTCGTGCAGGACGGTCCACTTTTGGGCCCGCCGATACAGCGCACCTTGCAGGGGTAACAGCACCGCGTAGCTGACAAAGGCGATCAAGCCATAAACGGGCATAAGGGAGAAGCGCAACTGCAGGCTCAGGTCAGCCGTGTCAAACGGAGCGATAACCACCAGAAACACGACCAGCCAAAAGCTGATGAAAAGCCCAATCAGAAGGTGTTGCCGGTAAGATGGATCAAGATCCAGTGCTCGCATTTGCAAAAGCGGTTCTATTTTAAATCAATCGAGAAATGGCAATTTACAGTTTTGCGCGTTAGCGTGCAATGAGAAAATTGCATCCCAAATTGGTTTCAGATGTTATATTATTGTGCTACTCGCTGTTCGCAGCTCAAGCGGCTAATAATGAATATTTTAGTAAAATTTATTTCATCAAAAATTCAGTAAAGGTACTCTAAAAACGAAACACATGCGATTTCATACCAGAAAATGGGTAAAACCCGAAGATTTGAATCCGAACGGCACACTGTTTGGCGGT
>CAZFBU010000114.1:5938-14730 GCA_964517175.1 uncultured Saprospiraceae bacterium | reverse complement strand
TACACCAAAGAATCGAAGCGGAGCGCTCTCCAGGCAATTCGGAATTTCCGGAGAACGCTCTATAAAACGCTTCGATTAATAACATGGGATTACAGACTTCGGGAGCCTGGTCAAACGAAATTGGTCTTTGTGGTTATACAGGTAAAAAGTGGGGTTTAGTTGGGATAAAACCTTCCCCCATTGCCGGAGCGCGCCGTGCGTCCGGGCATTTGCAAAACAAAAACTGGTTGTTCTTTCTGGTGTGATAGTTGCTGGTAAGTCCGTTGGAAAGCCGATGGGGAGAATGCCGGTGAGCGCTGTTCGCCCCATCTTCTTTCGCTGGTATTTACTGTCCTTGCTGCGCAGGCGGATCCTGCCCGTTGTCTTTCGGTTTGGTGATGATGTCCACTTTTCGGGTCGCATCCGCGTCGTCGGTTACAATGCGGGCGTGGGTGGTATCGATATCATCAATGATGATGGAGTACCGAAAAATAGAATCGAGCCGTTGAACTTTTGGAATCGGTACTTTCACCGAAACGGTGTCTGCATCATCGGTTACGATCATAAAGCTGACCGTGTCCACATCATCGATAATGATGTCGTTGCTGCTTTGCGGGCACTTTGGGCAATCGCATTGATAGCTGATCAGCGCCAGGAGCAGTACCATGCCCAACAGATGGATTTTAGTGTTCTTCATTTTGTTTTAATTTAATCGAAGCCAGAAAATCGGTTTGTGAATTATTTTAGCTGTTTGTTGATACAAATATAGGCATCAAATATAGTTGAAAACAAATACAATTTTTTAATTTTTACAAAGTCAAATACAATTTTTTAAAAGTTTAAATAGTTGTTTATCAGATAATAAAATATATTTTAGCGCTGTTAAAATAGGAAGTCATGCCTGCACCGGATACCCTTTTTGAACTGATAAAATCACTTGATCAAAACGAAAAACGCCATTTCAAGATTTATGCGAAGCGGCATGTGCTGCACGACGAAAACCAGTACGTGCGCCTTTTCGACATTATGGATCAGTTGGAGGATTACGACGAAGCCGAAGTCAAAGCCCGGCTGGGGCGCGTTGGTTTTGCGCAGCATCTGGCTTCGGGCAAAAACTATCTGTACAATCTCATTCTCAGGAGCTTGCGCACTTACCACGCCGGCAAATCGGTGAAGGTGCAACTGCGGGAACTGTGGCTCGACATCAATCTGCTGATCGAAAAAGGGCTGCTGCGGCAGGCGATGAAGCTCATCCGCAAAGCCAAAAAACTGGCACAGCAGTATCAATACGATATTCCATTGCTGGAAATTTTGCTGCTGGAAAGAAAGTTGATCCGGCGCTACACTTCCAACCGGGCCGACGAGATGATCCGGGATTGCCAGGAAGAAACAGCCAACTGCCTGGATCGCCTGCGCCTGCAGTTGGGCATTATTGATTTGTACGAAACGGTGTTTATTACCTACCGAAATGATAAAGATTCCCGGCAATCGCTCGATGAGGTGATGAATCAGGTGGCGGCTCTGGTGCCCGATGGCGCGTACCGGAAATTATCCTTTGAGTCGCTGAACAGCTACCACGTTCTGCATTTGCACTACGCCAATATTGTGCGGGATTACCAGACGGCCAACCAGCATTTGCGCGCACTGATCGAATTGCACGAGGGCCATCCGTTTCTCATTGATGAAGAAATGGAGCGTTACATCAACCACCTGAACAATTACCTGAATAATTGTTTCGCCCTTCATCGGCTGGAGGAATTTCCGCCGGTGTTGGAAAAAATGAAGGCAATTAAAACGAAAAATGCCAAGATTAAAGGCTTGATTTTCAATAATGTTTTTTATCTCGAAATGCTGTATCACCTCGTTCGGGAGGAGTATCGGGCAGTCATCCGGATGGTGCCAGAAATAGAGCGGGGGTTGAAAAAATACAGCGAAAGCATTACCAAATCGCGGAAACTGACCTTTTACTACAATATCACCATCGCTTTTTTTCTGGAAAAAGACTACCCGCAGGCGCTCGACTGGATCAACCGCATCCTGAGCGAACCCAAGCTCGAAGAGCGGCAGGACATCCAGACGCTGGCGCGCATCTTCGAGATTGTTTTGCATTTTGAATTGGGCAATGAAGAACTTGTGGAGTCACTGATCGGTTCTGTGGACCGATACCTGCGCAAGAAGAACAAACGACAATCGGCGGCGTATCTGATCGCCAAAAAACTGCGGCAGGCGCTGTATGCCGATCAGCGGAAAAAACAGGTCATTTTTCAGGAATTGGCCGACGAGTTGCAGCACAAAAAAGGACTGGAAGAGATCAAGATATGGGTGCAGGAGAAAGTGCAAAAGCAGGTTGTGTAAAAAAACGTGCCGCTACCCGGGGGCAGCAGCACACTTGATGAAGGCTTATTCTGTTCCGTTTTCGTCAGGGCGGAAGCCCTGTGGCGGTGTTTCTGGATATTATAACAATAGTCCACGCAGTTTTTATCTTTTGAATAGGCGCAAAATTTGTCTTTCAGCCAGGTACGTTTTTTGACCAAAAGCAGGAACAATCAAATGAAAACTACCGTTGCTTCCGCATCCAGATTGGGCCGAGCCAGAGCCAAACGCCCGTAATGGTGAAGAGCACCAGCGACCAGCCGGTGAGATTGCTGAAGCTCAATTTGAACCAATCGCCACCAATATGTAACAAGCGATCTACGATGGAGCCATCGTGAATCTGCTCAAACAAATCGGAGTAGCGCCGCCCAACATACAAGGTTTCGCCGGTGGCACAGTCGAGTTGTACTTCCCAGTAATGTTGCGTAAAAACGAACTTCACGATGCCTTTATCCGGCCGTACGTCCATGCGATCCAGTTCGGGCGAAAGGCTGGCGTCGTGTTTCGTCAAAGCGGTTAGCCCCAGTGTTTGCAAGCTATCCAGCGACAGCCAGGCAGCGGCTTCGGTAGCTGTGCCGCGCTGGGTTTTGGGCTGGATGGCGTTGCCGGAATGCTTTTTCCACGCTAAAACAATACCGGTAACCGCTACGATAAAAATGACGATAAAGGTCAGTGTGGCAGTAACTTTATGAATCTTGCGAAAAGTACGCAATGTTTTTGCTTGCTTTTGCCTTCGTTTTTGAGGGTTATGGAGGTCGGAGTTTTCACTTACCATTTTGTATATCAATTAAATACATCGCTGCATGTTTCAGAAATAGAAAATGTGCCACACCGTGCAGATGCGGCACACAGGTGGTTAGAACCTGGCGCGTAGGGCCAATATCAAATTCCGTCCCGGCGCTACAATGCCCGAAGAATAGGGCAAATAACGCTGATCGGTGATGTTTTCCAAACCGGCGCTGATCTGCAATACCGGGCTGATCTGGTAATTGCCACGCAACGTAAGCGTGTACCAGGCAGGCGCATAAGGATTACCGTTTTCATCCTGCGCATACAAATCTGTTTTGCTGATTTCCGAAGGTGCCAGGTTTGCAAAAGCAACCTCACCGTTGTAATTGGCAATCAGACTGATCCGCAGGCGATTGGCTTCAAAATTGAAGTGCGTACTTCCAAACAGCGGAGGTGCATGGCGCAGCGGCACCGATTTTCCTGTTTCCTCATCATCTTCTTCGCCTTTGGTCCAGGTAAGGTAGGTGGCAACCGACCACTTTTCGTTCAGGTCGGCTTCGATGCTGGCCTGAATACCATACACCCTGGCTCTGGCTGCATTTTGCAAAGCCTGCACACGACTGAGGCTGCCATCGTACAAAATGCTGTCCTGCCCGTTAAAAAGAAAATCGCGTCGCACAATGGCATTTTCCAAAATTGTGTAGAACGCGGTAGCATCCAGGCGAACTTTATCGGCAAATGTTTTGATGATGCCAAAATCAACATTGTAGGCGTACTCGGATTCGAGGTTGGGGTTGGGAATAATCACGTTGCCGGGTTCGGAATCAAATAGTTTTCCAATATCGTCCACGTTGGGCGACCGGAAGCCGGTGGAGGCGTTCAGGTTGAATTGCCAACTGGTAGTCGGGCGATACACCAGCCCGAGGCTGCCGTTCAGGGCGCCGTCGTTGATCTCGGCTTCCTCAAACGGGAACGGGAAAAACGTGCGATCGAAAGGCGCATTCAGAATGATCTGGTTATAACGTGCACCTGCCAGCACCGTCCAGTTTGTGTGGAGATTGTTTTTGTAATTCACATAAGCTGCATAAGATTGCCACGTGGAGCCATCCGGATAGCGGGTGGAGGTGGGCGCTGTGCTTCCGGTTTCGATATCGGTGACGCTGCCAGTGGAGCCGATGCCATTGTGAATGGCTTCCAATCCATAAAATAAACTGCTTTTGTCTGATAAGCTCAAGTCAAAATCCAGGTTTGCGGAAAGCGCTTTCACCGTTTCGGTGCGGCTGCGCAGGGCAGTCCGTCCAAACCTGCGATCGTTGCGGCTTTCCTCATAATCCTGATACGCCAGCACCAGCCTTGCCTGATCGTAGAGCTTGCCCTCGCTGAAATGCGTGGCGCGAAGCGAATGCATCATCCATTTTTGCGGGCCGTAGTACCATTCGGCGCTGCGCAGATTGCCACCGCGTGTCTCGATCAGGCGGTCGTAGCGCGGCACATCGGAAGTCGTGGAATACTGAAAATTGTAGTTGAAATCCCAGCTTTCGGAAGGGCGGAAACGAATCTTTTGCAGCACATTCCACTGGCTGTAGCCACTTTCCACCTGCAATTGCGGGTCTTCGTTTTGTACAACCCGGTCCTGCCCGTCGATTCGGGTCTGATAAACCGGGCGCAGGTAGTCGTCGGGTCCATTGCTGCCCATGCGCAGATCGTCGTAATCCGAATAGGTAAAACTCGTTACGCTTGCCCACTTGCTACCGCCGATGTTGAAATTAAAACTTCCCGTTTTTTCATTATTCGCACTCGACCAGCGAGTCAGGGCATCCCCTTCTATGCGCAAGCCGTTTTTCGCGGAGAGCTTGGGCGTGAGGGTGTGAAAATCCATCACCCCGCCGATGGCATCGCTGCCGTAGATGACCGAACCGGGACCGAAGACAACCTCGGCGTTTTCGATAGAAGAGGCATCCAGTGAAATGACATTTTGCAGGTTGCCGCTGCGAAAAATGGCATTATTCATGCGCACACCATCCACTACGAGTAGCACCCGATTGGTAGAAAAACCGCGAATCATCGGGCTGCCGCCTCCGAGTTGACTTTTTTGTACAAACACCTGATTGGTAGCGCTCAGCAGGTCGGCGGCGGTTTGCGGGTTTTGGAATGCAATTTCCCGCGCCTGAATGGAGGTAATCTTCTGGGACACCTCGCTTTTGTTCTGTTCCCAGCGGTTGGCTGCTACTACGATTTCGCTCAGGGCAAGCCGACTTTCACTAATTTTTACGACATAGTCATCGGCAATAATCTGCTCGATGCTCAGGGTTTTTTCGCGAAAACCAATGTGTGAAAAAGTAATGCTATCCAAATTTGCGAAAAGCGAAAAGTCGAAATATCCCCTTTCATCCGTTTGGGTGGAAATTTGCGCCGATGCATTGTAAACACTGACAAATTCAAGCGCTCTGAGAGACGACCGATCCACGACGCGCGCCGTTTGGGCCGACACCTGAAAGGCGAATATGCTGAGTAAGCTCCACAAAAAGAACTTCTTCGTATTCATAGTCTGATTTTTAAATGATGGAACATCACAAGCCGATACACCCAATCATAGCGATTCGGTAAATTCGGAACGTGAAAAACAACAAAAAATAGCGGAGGTAAAAATCAGACCTTGTCCGGCGGTGGGGTAGGGGGACGGGTAAAAACATCCGACCGCGCAAGCAGCCGGCTCATTGGTAATTCGGGGTACCACTTAAAACTAATAAGAAAAGGATCCGTATGAAAAAAGAAAAACTTTGGAATTTTCTTCCGTAGCTGTTCTCGTTGCTGTTGTCGTTCTGGATTGTTCGACATTTCATCAGCAATTCGTTGATCAATTTTGGCGTACAGCGTCGTCTCCCGTTCGTCAAAGACGCAGTAAAAATAGGTCGTATCGCCGTGTATTTCTTCCTGAATAATGTCGTAAGCGCCGCCGCGATAGCGGAATTCGTGGGCTTCTTTGCGTACAAAATCGGCGGGAATATTGCGGTTGGAAATCTTGATGAGCAGGATTTGTTCATCGGGCAAACCGCTCTTTATCTTAGTCGCCATTTCCCGGCGGATGTCCCATTGTACCACTTTTACAACCAGAAATTCGCCCATCATCACAACCAAAATGCACCCCAGCAGTAGTGCAACGGACACGACCGTCGGCAGGCGAGGCATTCGGTTGTTTGACAAACTGGCCATAGTGGCAGTGCGTTGTTATGTGGTGAAGGAGACATCTCGTCGCTTACAACAGGTCAGAAACCTGTGTTTATTTTTAGACAAGAGCAGACGCCAATATTTTGCGTTGCGTGAGCAGAAAACTGGAAAATGAATGGGATTAAATCATCCTATTGCCTTCAAAAATCCAATCAACTTCCGCGTCGCTCGCGCACGATGGCTGATATTATTTTTAATTTCGGAAGACAACTCCGCGAAGGTTTGCTCGTACCCATCGGGAATAAAGATCGGATCGTAGCCAAAGCCGCCCGCGCCGCGCTTCTCGTGGGCGATGCGACCGGTGACGATGCCTTCGAATAAATGCTCTTCGTCATTGAGGATCAGCGCAATAACCGTGCGGAACTGCGCCCGGCGATGGTCTTGGTCGCCCAGCTTTTGCAACACCAAATCCATATTGGCATCGGGGTCGCGCTCCGGACCGGCGTAGTGCGCGGTGATCACGCCGGGTTCGCCGCCGAGGGCTTCGATTTCCAGCCCGGTATCCTCCGAAAAGCAATCCGCCCCGTAGGTTTCTTTGACGTAGCGCGCCTTTTGCAGGGCATTGCCTTCGAGCGTGGGTTGCGTCTCGGGGATGTCTTCTTCGCAGCCAATGGATTTCAGACTGATAATCTCGAAGGAATCGTCGAGCATGGCGCTGATTTCCCTGATCTTGTGCGGGTTATTCGTGGCGAATACGATTTTCATGTGCGGTTTCTTGTTTAATTGAAAATTTCCTTCAACGCTGCCCAGAGTGCGCCGGACATTTGCTTGCCGCCTGCCTGCCGTTCTTCGAAGATCGCCTCCAGGTCATCCGCAAATAAAAAGGTAGTGCCTTCGTGCTGCACCGGCAGGTAGGGTGGAGTAGCGAACTGCACGCCCATGCGCGCCGCGTCGATGCCAAATGCGATGACCGTCTTGAAATTTTGCGCCTGATTTGTGCCGATAAAACTAAATCTCTGGCGATCTGTTAAATTTAGTATGATAGTATCTTTTTTTATATCTAACTGAACGGCAGCAAATATTTTTCCCAGAAAAGCCTCCAGTTCTTCCTTGCTTTCATCACACGGAAACACGATCAGTACATTTTTTTGATTTTGCCCACGCATTTGGGCGCTTACGCTATCCCGTTCAGGTACGTCGAGCAGGTCGAAATCCAAGAACGTTGGTTGCAGGTTGTTCTTTGCAGAAATCATACAATTCTAAATATATGAAAACATCTGAAATATTATTTTGAAAAATAAAAATTTTCGAGACATAGTTCTTTGAATTGGCTAAAATCCGTGCCATTGGAAAATTATTGTAAAATTAACTAATTTTGTGGAAAAATAATTATTGTTATGACGTATGAAATAAAAATCACGACAACCCAGCAATCGCGGCTGTCGGAGGTTGATTTCGACAACATTCCGTTTGGTCGGGTATTCTCCGATCACATGTTCGTTGCCGATTTCGAGGATGGTCAGTGGGTGAATCCCCGCATCGAACCTTTTGCGCCGCTTTCAATGCACCCGGCGAGCATGGGCTTGCACTACGGTCAAACGATCTTCGAAGGGATGAAAGCTTCGATCACGGATGATGGACAACCGCTGCTTTTCCGCCCGGAAATGCACGCCAGGCGCATCAACCAATCGGCGGCACGTCTGTGTATGCCGCATTTTCCGGAAGATTTATTTGTGGAAGCCATTCACCAACTGGTGAGCCTCGACCGCGACTGGATTCCAAACCGCGAAGGCAGCGCCTTGTACATTCGTCCGTTTATGTTTGCAAATGACGAATTCATTGGCGTGAAGCCCTCCAGCCGTTACAAATTTATCATTTTCACCTGCCCGGTCGGCCCTTACTATTCGAAGCCGGTGCGCCTGTGGGCGGAGCAAAAGTACGTACGCGCGGTGCGTGGCGGAACGGGCGAAGCAAAAGCCGGCGGTAACTACGGCGGTGCACTGTACCCGGCAAAAATGGCGCAGGAGCGTGGCTTCGATCAGGTAATGTGGATGGATGGTCACGATTTCAAACACATCCAGGAAGTGGGGACGATGAATATTTTCTTCGTCATCGGCGATAAGGTGGTGACACCGGAAACCGACGGCGCTATCTTGAAAGGTATCACACGCGACAGCTTTCTGACCATTTTGCGGGAAAAGGGCTACGACGTAGAAGTGCGCCCGATTACGATTGATGAGCTGGTCGATGCTTACAAAGCCGGCGAACTGAAGGAAGCATTCGGCGCGGGCACGGCAGCGGTCGTATCGCACGTGGAAGCGATTGGCTACGGCGATCTGGTAATGGAATTGCCACCAATGGAAGAGCGTAAAATCGGTGAAATGCTCAAAGCTGAGATCAACGGCATGCGCTCCGGTAAGCTGGAGGACAAGCACGGCTGGATCGTACCAGTCAAAGTACTCGAAAATGTAGAATCATAACGGTAATAGAACTGAACTCAAATCGTTAAAATACAACGGGTTATGGAGTAAATCCATAACCCG
>CAZFBU010000114.1:0-5838 GCA_964517175.1 uncultured Saprospiraceae bacterium | reverse complement strand
AGTTTTGGCAAACTGGTATCCAGGTCTTTCGCTACCTTGTCCAACTGGCGGATTTTATCGAGGCGTTCTTCAGTGAGGCTTGCTTCTTTCAGCCATTCCATGCCTTTCATTGTGAGGCGCGTACCTTCCGGAATCTTGTCGATATATTTTGGCGTCAGCACGCCCGATGCCAGCGGCGACCAGATCGTTGTACCCATTCCGAAGTTTTGGTACAGTTGATTGTATTCTACCTCAAAGCGCTTGCGATGAAACATGTTGTACTGCGGCTGCTCCATCGTCGGGCCGATAAGGTTGTTTGCGCGGGCAACCAGATGCGCTTCGGTGATCTCCTGCGCCGACCACTCCGACGTACCCCAGTACAGAATTTTGCCCTGCTCAATGAGCGTATTCATCGCCCGCACGGTTTCTTCGATGGGCGTGTTTTTATCCGGTCGATGGCAAAAGTACAAATCGAGATAATCGACCTGCAAGCGCTGCATGGCTTCGTGGCAGGCTTCGATCACGTGCTTGCGGCTCAAGCCGGCTTGATTGGGCTTCAGCTTGCCCGTGCCGCCATCCGCACCGAAATAAACCTTACTCGACACCACAAACGAACTGCGCTGCCAGCCCATTTTCTTCAGAATGTTACCCATCACGATTTCCGACTGCCCACCGGCGTAGGCTTCGGCATTGTCAAAAAAATTGACACCCTGATCGTACGCCAGTTTCATCAAAGCTTCTGCTACGTCGTCGCTGATCTGCTTGCCAAAAGTAAGCCAGGAGCCAAGTGACAATTCGCTCACCTGCAAGCCGGAGTTTCCTAATCTTCTGTAATTCATTTACAATTAAGGTTTTTATGTATGTGTTTTAATTCAAGTGAAATGAATCACCTGGTATCATATTTAAATGAGAATACATTCCCGACTTGATTTGTTCAATTTGGAAAACAATCACGGAGGAGAGAAAAAATGGCCACACCGAAATTTGAAAATGCCCTTGCCACAGGCGGGGGCATGCAAATCGAAGTAAGCGATCATTTCTACTCTATATTTCTTATTAAAACAGAGAAAGCATAACCGTTATCATACAGCTTTCATCTACCCGCGTCCCAGCGGGACGCCGTATTGGTAGAAAAATCCCACCACGAGAACGTAGCGTGCCATCGGTACGCATTATAGAGCATACCTGCGGCATGCCTTGTTGTAAAATATATGGCTTGTTGCAAAATATATGGCTACCGATATATCGTCCCTACGGGACGAGCATAACAAAAATCCAGGATAATTCATCCTGCGTTATTCTTCTTCTTCGAAAACATCGCGACCGCTGCGGTTGACGGTGGTTGCGCTTGCCTGCTGCGTGCCCATCATATAGACATCCTGCACATTCACGTGCGGCGGGCGAGTGATGGAAAACAGGATCGCCTCCGCAACATCGTGCGAGGTAAGCGGGCGGAAGTCTTCGTAAATCTTCGCGCGCGCTTCGTCACCATCGAATCGCACCTTCGCAAATTCGGTCTCTTCCACGTGCCCCGGACTGATCTGGCTGACGCGGATGTTGTATTTGTGCAAATCCAGGCGCATCGCCTGCGTCAAAGCATCGACCGCAAACTTGGTGGCGCAATACACATTGCCATTCGGATAAACTTCCTTGCCGGCGGAGGAACCGATGTTGATGATATGCCCTTTGCCGCGCTTCACCATCAGCGGCGAAATCATGCGCGTCATGTACAGCAAACCCTTGACATTTGTGTCGATCATTTCTTCCCAATGCTCGAGTTTGCCCTCGTGAATGGGCGCCAGTCCTTTTGCTTTGCCAGCGTTATTGATCAGAATATCAATGTCTTGCCAGTCTTCATTCAGATCGTCGAATGCTCGTTCCACGGACTTCGAGTCGCGCACATCGAAGGAAAGCGTCTTGACTTTCGTCGGATACTTTTCTTCCAGTTCCGCTTCGATCTTTTCCAGGCGCTCTTTGCGGCGACCGGTCAGAATGAGGTTAAAGCCATTCTCCGCGAGCAGTTCTGCCGTCGCCCGGCCGATACCCGAGGTAGCACCCGTAATGAGCACGGTTTTACCCTCGCCTGGCAGTGTCACTTTTGCTTCGGCGGCTTCTTCCTCCGCTGCCTGCTGGGCGTGCAGCATTTCTTCGAGTTGGCGGATGCTTTGCTTCAGCGTTTCAATCGTATCTTCAGTTGCCGCTTTATCGCTGATAAAATCCCGGGCTTTTATTTTGAATTCGAATGCCTTGTCGTTTTCCGGCGTTTTCAGTTCCGGGTTGATCTTCACGGCGCGGAGATAGTACTCGCGCGCATTTGCCTGATCGCCATCTTTATGGTATAGAACCGCCAGATCATAATTCGCAAAAGGATGAGCGGGCTGTGCTTTCAGCACTTTGCGCAGGTATTTCATTGCCTTTTTCGGTTTGCCCAGTTCTTCGGCGAGCAGATTGGCGTAGCGATAGAGCGCATCAAAATTGTACGGATCGTATTTGGCAGCTTTTTTGAAATACTTCGCCGCCTGCTCCATTTGATCCGGGAAGTTGGCGCTGATGACCATGGCCAACCGGTAGTAGGCATCGGCGTTTTCGTCATTTTGATCGATGGCTTTTTCGTAGGAGTGCTTCGCCAGCAGGAAATCCTGTTCCAACTCGGCTAGCTGCCCCCGCAAAAACAGCGCTTCTTCGCGCTCTGGCTCCAGTTCGAGCACACCTTCCAGTTGCTCAATCGCATCCGATTGTCGCTCGGTATCAGTAGCCAGCAACGTTGCGTAGCGATAGCGCAATTCGGTATTTTCCGAATGCTGTGACACCGCATTTTCCAGTACCTGGAGCGCCCGTGGCGTATTTTCAAATTGCAGCAGATTCTCTACTTCTGCCAGAATATCCTCTGCGGATTCTTCTGGTTCCGGCTCAACAGTCGTTTCCATTTCTGGTGCGACTTCTTCTGGTTGCGTTTCTTCCATTTCCTCCGCTTCCTCGGTGTCATCTATTGCTTCTGTTTCCTCCGCTTCGTCGAAAAACTGAAACGGATCGTCGGCTGGCATTTTTTCTGGTTCTGCCGTTGGAGCTTGTGATTCCTGTGGCTCCGGCTCTGCCGTATCCGGCTGATTTTTTTCTATAAGACCAATACCGGGGATATCGTTGAAGTTTATTTCCAGGTCTTGCTCTGATTCCGGCTCTGGTGCTTTCTGGGGTGGTTCCGGTGTTTTTATCGTTGCCGATTGAATGGGCTGCAGGTCGCGAAACATTCGCCAACCGGCATTATCATTGGTGAATTCAAAGAATTTTTCAAAACCATCCGCCACAAATTCCTCATAAGTGATGAAATCCATATTGCGTAAAGTGCGCAGGAATTCGCCTACTTCGCCCGACACGTCGCGCATCACGCGCAGGTGCTGATTGAAAGACTCCTCATCCAATTCGTCCTGGAGTTGTCGTTTCTGCTTACGCAAATCCAGGTACTGATCCTGCCAGTAGTTGATGTATTTGATAATATCGCTGACGCGGTCGAATTGCGTAGGCACGGCTACGGCATTGCCGCTGTTGTCTTTGCGCTGCCCGTCAACGATTACCGGGAGTATATCGTTGCCCCGCTCTTGTAGCAGCTTCAGTCCGCCGCTCATACATTGCGCCGATTTGAGGTAGTTATCGCTGATAATGAGCAGAACAGGTCCGGCTTTGGAGCGCAGGCGCGTGCTCAGCGCTTCCTCGTTGGTCGTTCGTTTGCAATAAAAATGCTCGAATGAATAGGAGGCACGACTCAGGTTTCTTTCAATTTCTTCTGCAATTCTAATGTTGTCAATGCAGTATGCTAAAGCTATACTTTTCATGTTTTGGGTTTACGTATTTGGTTTTGTGATTTTTTGGATACTTCTCATATCTATTAAATGCTCAAAATTAAGCAATTACATTTCTTCTGCCAGCAATTCCTTCACAAATCTGTGAAATTCTTGCCGAAAAGGCTCAAATTCGCTCGTTGCCGGGCCATAAAAGCCAGTATGAATGCGCCGGACGTTGTTTTGCCGATCGAGGAAGATCATCGTCGGGAAAGAAATAAAGGTGTTTAGCATCGGCAGGGCTTCGGCAGCTTCGGCTTTGCTAGATGAAGTGCCTGCCAGCAGGATTTCGTAATCCATACCGAAAACCTCCCGGTACTTGCGAATGGCTTGCATGGAGCGGTCGCGGTCGCGGTAGCGCTCGAATGCCAGACCGATCACCGCCAGGTCATCGCTGGGTTTTTTTTCCAGATAATCGAGCAGAAACTCCGTTTCGTCGCGGCAATTGGGGCACCAGGTACCCATGATTTGCACGATTTTCACCTTGCCTTCGTAGCGCGGGTCATCCAGCGAAATGGTCTCGCCAGCCGGATTTTCAAAAGCAAAATCGAAGCGTTCGGTGTTATTTTTCAGGAAAGTGAGCGTATTTGGATCCTGGAGTTCAAAATCCGGATTGGCGCGCGCCTGCCAGGTCGTCTGGTAGTGCTTGCCCGACAGCCAACTCCCGAAGATGGTGCGGTCGGGCTGTATTTTGCCTTCAAACAAATAGGCATGCGAGCCATCGAAAGTGGACAGATAAAGCTTATCGCCCTGCACCGTACCTTCGAGAAAGCGATAGTCGCCGGTTTCGGTTTGGAAAGTGCCGGTGAGGTGATTGCCATCCTGCACGAATTCGCCGACGCCCTTGTACTCATCCTCGGTACCTACCTCAAACGTCGTTTCCCAGCGCCCGCTGATGTCCATGACCGGTTCTTTTTTCAACTTGGTGAAACGATGCGCCAGACCGGATTTGGCGATAAATGGTATCTGGTAATCCTCGCGATAATTCACGACCCACTCCCCTTCGATGATGTTTTCGTAGAAAATGCCGTGAATGTAAGAGTCGAAGACCGGAAATTCGATGCGAATGGTGTCTTTGGCGATGCGCTTATTTCTGCCGATGGTGATGTCATCTACCCGGATGCGTTCTTCGCCGTTGATGATCTCGATGTGAAAGTCGGTTTCATTATCGTAAATCACTTCAAAATTGAAGGGCAATTCCCCCTCAACGATTGCGCTGAAGGTGCCGTCCTGAATTTCCGAAGCGCTGCCTGCTTTGGAGGCTGCCGCTGCTGCCGGATCGAGCGTGAGTACTGCACGCCACGGGCCGGGCGGGAGCGCCGTGTAGGGGTTTTCGGAAACAATACAACCGGAAAGCATCAAAATGGCAAAAGATGCCAACAAAAACAATCGTTTATTTTTCATAATCAAATAACTCTGCATCCTGGACACCGGAGGTTCATCCGGTGTCCAATTGAAAAAATTAAAATAACTGCGTGCGCTCACTGCATCACTTTTTTTCTCCTGTAAACTGGTGTTCCTTGTATTTGAACAATACGTTGAACGTAGTCAAACTGCCATAAATACGCGTAATGTACTGCTGCAGGTTCACCTTGTCTTCATCGGAAAGTTCCTTGCTGCCGTTGATGCGTTGTTCCATTACTCGCACCCTATCACGTATCATTACGATTTTGTGGAAAAAAGTTTCAATTGGAATCTCTTTTTCTTTCAAATTTTCGTCTGCGGGTCTCAAAATCATCACTCCTCCTTCCCAGCGGTCGCCCAGAGGCACTTCCTCGGTGATGTCAGAAAAGTGGCGCAAAATTTTAATCAGTGATTTTTCGGCTTCGTTGAAGGAGACGCCTTCCGACGCCGGAATGGCTTCTACGATTTCCCATTTGTCGTACTCCCTGCCCACCTGCTTGATGCCGTAGAGCATAAAGCAGACGTCGTAAGCGGCCTGGTGCAGCCGGATGATAACGCCATCGCCATATGCCGGATGCTTCACGCGGGAGCCGATGCCGAGCGTTGGGGTTTTGTCGTC
>CAZFBU010000113.1:1962-14859 GCA_964517175.1 uncultured Saprospiraceae bacterium | reverse complement strand
TTAAAAACACGCTTCTGAAAATAGAGTTTCGGAATGCTACTACATTTCTTGTAGAAATCGAAAAAATTTGCGATGAAACTTTCTTTCCACCAAAATTTGTTGTAAATTTGCATTCCATTTCAAGAAAAGTAGTAAGATTATGAAGAAAGATATCCATCCGGGCAATTATAGATTTGTGGTTTTCAAGGATTTCTCCAGCGACGATGCCTTTTTGGCGCGCTCCTGCGCTCCGGCGAAGGATACCATCGTTTGGGAAGATGGCAATGAATATCCGCTCGTAAAATTGGAAATTTCGAGCTATTCGCACCCGTTCTTCACCGGTAAGATGAAATTCGTGGATACTGCCGGACGAATCGACAAGTTTAACAAGAAGTTTGCAAAATTCGCAAAGAAGGACAAGTAATCCAGGTCTTAATTGCTCGTGCATCTGCACAAAAAGTCCCTATCATTGCGGTGGCAGGGACTTTTTTGTGCCTTATCCCTTCGGTTATGTCTATCTTCAACTATATTTGACCCGATCAATTTTTTGGCCGCTACAACTCTATCCAGATGGCAAATATTATTTTGTTCGACAGTGAAATCCGGGATCACCTCCTACCGCTTACTTTCACCCGACCGGTCTGCGAATTGCGGATCGGGATCCTCACCATTCGGGAAAAGTGGGAAAAATGGATGAATGCCAAAGCCTGGTATATTACGCAGGACTACCTGGCGGAAAAATACGCCATCGAATACGACCGGGAAAATTACCTCATCAACGGTGCTGTATTGCCATCCAGCCAGTTGTGCCGCCTGCTGGAACAAATGGAGAACGGCGAAGCTTTTCTGGAAGGGGAAGAACTGATCGCCGCCAAGCTGGAAAGCGAACAGATGGAACAACTCATCCACGACGAGGATTTTGGCGAACTGAAAGGCTACGACCTGCAGGACACAGAATACTTGAAAATCAGTCACTTATGGGATTTATTTCGACTGAATGACCAGGCGCTGCGGGATGATTTTGAACTAATCACCAAAGGACGAAAATCACAGCCGATCAGCCCGACGAATAACTGCCTGGGTGAAGAGAACATCTTTCTGGAAGAAGGTGCAAGGGTGGAGTACGCCACACTCAACGCCACGACTGGTCCGATCTACATCGGCAAAAACGCCGAAATCATGGAAGGCAGTATCGTGCGGGGCGGTTTGGGGCTCTGCGAGCACTCCACGCTTAAGCTGGGCGCGAAAATATACGGCGCAACGACGGTTGGTCCTTACTCCAAGCTCGGCGGCGAGGTCAACAATTCCATCCTGACCGGCTATTCCAACAAAGGACACGACGGTTTTCTGGGCAACTCCGTACTCGGCGAATGGTGCAATATCGGTGCGGATACCAACAACTCTAACCTGAAAAACAACTACGATGAGGTAAAACTCTGGAATTATGCCAAAGAAAGTTTTGTGCGCACCGGGCAGCAATTCTGCGGGCTGTTCATGGGCGATCACTCCAAATGCGGGATCAATACCATGTTCAATACCGGCACCGTCGTCGGCGTTTCGGCAAATGTATTTGGCAGCGGCTTCCCACGAAATTTTGTTCCGTCTTTTGCATGGGGCGGGCACAGCGGCTTCCAGACTTATAAAACGGATAAAGCCTTCGAGATGATCGAACGGGTGATGGCCCGGCGCGATCAAGCTTTCGATATTCAGGACCGACTTATTCTGCTGCGCGTATTTGAAGACACGGCGAAGTACCGGTGGTGGGAAGTATAATTTATGGTACGTGCCGTAAAACGCGGTTTTTGTTCATCTCTTATCATCGAAGCCATGCGCCAGCGAACTACCTTATACAATCGTCTTTTCGCCAAAGTCTATGATACCATCATGCAGGACTTTGAAGCGAAAGTGCTGCGAAAAAGGCGGCGGCATTTACTGGCGAACATTCAGGGAACTGTATTGGAAATTGGTGCCGGAACCGGCGCGAACTTCCCGTATTACCCGCCAACAGCAGAAGTACTGGCCATCGAGCCGTCAGCGCCGATGCTGAGAATTGCGCAGTCCAAATTATCGGACGAATCTACGGCTCCTCAGATTATTCTTCTTCATTCAGGTATCGACGACGCTGAGCTGGAAAAACACTGCCCCGCCGGGGGCTTCGATGCGGTTGTGTGCACCCTTGTGCTTTGCACCGTACCCGACCTGGAATCGGCAATCGATCACATAAAAAAGTATCTCAAACCCAATGGCCGTTTGTACGTGCTGGAACACATCTGTTCGGATAAACCCATCAACCGGTTTTGGCAGCATCTCGTCAATCCATTCTGGCGGCATCTTGCCGAAGGCTGTAACCTGACGCGGCATACCGATACAATGCTCAAAACTCATGGCTTCCAACCGGAATGGGAAAAATACGAAACGAAGGGCGGCATTCGCCTGTACACTGCCGTGTTGAACCACCGCAATTCGGAAATCGCACTACAAGCGGAAACGCCCCTGAAGATTCATACTAATTTCAATTAATAATGACATCTTGAAAAGTGCTTTAAATATTTCACACTTCCAACTTCCGATTTCCGATTTCCCACTTCCCACTTGGCATCATTCCAGCGCTGCCCGGATTTCCTTTGCCCGCAGTTGCACAATGTGCTGCCCCGCGAGGTAGAGCAATTCCTGCTCGGCAGGTTTCATGGTATATTTCGTGCCGATATTGACCAGCAGTTCGTACAGAATGTGTGCATCCGTCGCACTGAGTTGCCCGGGTTCGGTTTTGAGCAATTTTATCAGCCGCTGCTGCTCGTCTTTGATGACGATGCGTTTCGGAATAATCTTGGTTTCATCGGTGCGTTCGAGCAAAGTATTGAAACCCAGAAAAATGGGCGTAATACCAAACTTCTCACCATTGTCGATGAGTTCTTTTTTCAGGGTTGCCCTTCGGGCGTAAAGACCGCTCGCAGATAGCGACACAAAAACACTCAGCGGCGGTTTGGAATAGCCGCGTTTTGAGAAGGTATATAAATTACCCGACGCGTCGGCATCCACCACGAAGAGTACTTTTCGGGGCGCACGTTCCTGCTTCAGCACTTCCATTGCCGTGAAGTAACCCTGGTTATCGGTCATGGCACCATCCATGATGTGTAGAAAAGGGCGCTCATTTGTGTAAAGACTGCGGAGCGTGGTATTCGGAATGAGTACCGGAAAACTACCGCTGGCTTTGATACCGACGGAGAGGGGCACATCAAAGGGCGCCACGCGATCGCTCCCGATGATGCGCATTCGGTGGGTATAGCCGCTAATCATGTAGCAATCCAGAACATCCGGTGTAAATGGAAAAATTGCCATCGTGCCCATTGCAGAGGTATTCGGAAACAGCATTGGAAGCAGCACCTCTTTATCCGTAGCATTTTTTGAGACGAAGAGATCGCCCAGCAAAATACTGCGCGGTTCATTCGTTCGCTTCCGGCGGCGATAGCCGAGCACGTGATCGTCGATGGCTTTCTCCAGGCCGTCGCCATAGTCGCGGGTAGAAAACCAAACTCTTGGATTGAAATAATGCCGCAACAGCACGCCCGTGTAGGATTTGCCCAAATCTTCTGCGATATTCCGATCAACGTAATCGGCCAGTAAAAAAGGCTTTTTTTCATTCGAATAATGATGATCGAAAAGCGCCGAAATGAAAGCTCCGCCGGCAAAGCCACCACCCGAAACCGTCGAGACATAATCGACCTCCAGCAGGGCATTGCTACTGCTCCCGGTGGCAATTTTCTCCAACCCGAGCATCACGCCGATGCCAAAATTCGCTGCCCGCGAACCGCCCCCGGAAATAGCAATCGCCGCCGCTAGATGAGGATTTTGCGCCGGGCGCTCCTGCACGGATTTGTAATAATTCATATCCACCGTTGGAAACTCTTCTCCGTCTTTCACAAATTGCGACCGGTCCAGGTAGATGTGCCGATTGCAACTGCAGAAAAAGAAGAGCGTGAGGAAGAGCAAGAATTTATGGTTGTAAATTATCATGATTAAAATGTTAAATCAATCTAGCCTTCCGAAATTCATCTTTCATGGCAATAAGCCGTGGAAACTCAGATAATAAGACAGAAACCAACGCTTTTACCTTTTGAGCGTATTGCAAATTAATAGAACTGATAAGATTCAATTCTTCTGCAAAAGAACGGTACCACTCGCGTCCGCGTGTGCCCGTACGAAGCAAACTTTTTATTCGTTCGGCGGTCATCTTCCAGCAAGCGTCTGAATCGGCGGAGATAAGTGGTCGTAAAAAAATAATGAATGCGAGTTCATTAATGTTTTGTTTAGCGAGTTCCAACAGTGTGGCGTAATCTTCTTCAACTTCCAGCACCTGCAGATAAAACGCTTTATTCCAGTCCGCGCGCGCCTGATTGAGAAACATCTGTTTTTCATGGTTTGTCATATGATGACGTACCATCTTGTAGTGTTTGATACTTCGGTAATTTAGGCTATGAAAGCTCAGTACCTGCACAAAAAATGTTCGATTCTCTTGTGGAGAGATCGTATCCGCCAGATAGCCGGAGAGCGCCGGGGGGTGTTCGGCATAAACATTCTGCGCCACTCGATAGAAGGAAGCGGTATCTTTTTTTTCGTCGTAAAACGCTAGCAATTGTAATGCAATTTTAGGATCGTAGCCGGCATTGGCTTCGGCGCTTTTTAACCAAAGGGCTTCATTATCGATTTTTTCGGCAATTTTCAAAACCAGCGCTCCGGTAGAAGGTTCGTCAAGCAAATCCTCTTTTTCCAGGTGGTTTAAAAAATACGCCGCCGTCTCTTCAAATTCGAGAAATTGATTCAACAACGAGTTCCAGTCTTCCAGATTATAAACCATTGGGTGCGACTTACTCTCCTGGTCTTCATTATAGAAGTGGATTCGTGCAAATAATTGATCAATTGCTTCGACTATCTTCGTGTTTTCCGCAATGACTTGTTTAAGTGTTTGGCTAACTGTTTCCAATTGTTCGGTGAATACTTCCAGAACATCACTTTCAAAATCGCTGATGACTTCCCACTCTACGCCTATTTCTTCGAGGAAAGGCTCTTCCAGATTGTGGCATCCCTCGTATATGCCCGCCAAAATCGCTACCCCGCTTTTAAGGTCTCCCTTTGCAAACTTCGACGCTGCGTTTGCGAAATAAGGCCGCAGCACGGATTCTATCGTGCTTAACCCTAAGTCTCTGATGCCATCACCTTCATCGTCGTAGAAATCGTAGGGAATGTCAATATCCAGACTGTCCAATTTGCCATGTACGGAATCTCGAATATTGACCACATCAACCGTATCGACAGCCTGCTGGTCACTTTGCACAAAACGCCTGAATTGCGCTCTGATGTTTGGGTGTTTCGTAAAAAGCTGCTTTAGAAAAGCGTTCTGCTCCTCCTGCGACGCCTTCAGAAATGTATTTCTATAAAAAGCTGCATCGAGATCATCTTCCACTTCTGCCTCCTCTATTTCTGTAAAACCGGCAGCAGGTTCGCGGAAGTTTCCATCCAGAATAGCCAAACCCAGCGCCACAATATGCTTGCAAATGTAGCCAAAATCGTAAGGACAGGTGCAACTGCACGCCGGCGGCCAGCCGTCTGCATCCATCGTAACGTAATATTTTTCCGTTCCCCAGATATACGCTTCGTAGTGGTTGCCGGTTTTTTGTACTTTTAAAGGCTGGGAGCTATGGATGGATACCCCACGGAAATAAACCTTGCTACCTGCCTCTTGCAATAACCAGTCTTTGGTGAGCGCCATGTTTGAAGATTTATGTAAAGATAAGTGTTTCACCCGCTACATTTTAGTGAAAGCTTTATCGATTACAAAATCTACAGAATATTTCTCAAAAAAGCAACTACGGCACAAAAAAAGATTACGCTACAATTTTTATTAAAAATTTGATTTTCAGTTACTTATACTGTGGCCTTGATCTTTGGCAAATTTTTTTACAGTTGTCTGGGTGATAGGGCAGACCGGTTGATTCTTTGGTCAGATTTCGCAAATCTCAGAGATTTACGAAATCTCCTCCATTCATCGAAAGATAAAATATAACCATTTCTGTTTTCCAGCCAAAACCGCTATTTTCACCCACTACATTTTCGCTAACATCAATAAAAATAAACAAACCATGCTAAAACGAAGCCTTTTTTTTATAATGATCATCGCGGCAATATTTGCAGGCTGCCAAAAGGAGGCAACAACGGGTGCTGACGAGTCGGTTCTGATTGATTCAACTAGTATCGACCGGCACCTGGCGGCGCTGGCTTCTGATGAATTTTTGGGCAGAAAACCATTCACCGAGGGCGAAACCAAAGCATTGGCTTACCTGACCGCTGAACTGGAACGCCTCGGCATGGAGCCGGGCAACGACGGCAGCTACTATCAGGCTGTGCCTATGGTCGAAGTGTCGCCAACACCAGAACCCACCATGCAGGTGAAGGGCAGCTCCGGTAATTTTGAACTGAAAAACGGTGCCGATTACATCATCTACACCGAGCAGGAACAAGAGGAAGTGCGCGTGGAAGACGCAGAGCTGGTATTTTGTGGCTATGGTATCGTGGCGCCCGAATACGGCTGGAATGACTACGAAGGCATCGACATGACCGGCAAGATTGCGGTCGTGATGGTGAACGACCCCGGCTTTCAGAATGAAACGCAGGATTCTACTTTTTTCAAAGGCAATACCATGACCTATTACGGTCGCTGGACCTACAAGTACGAAGAGGCAGCGCGGCAGGGCGCAGCGGGCGTGCTCATCATTCACGAAACCAATGCGGCGGGCTACCCCTGGTTTGTGGTGCAGGGTTTTGACGATCCAAGTCTGAATTTGCAATCGGAAAATAAAGGCATGGACAAATGCAAAATCCAGGGCTGGATCACGCTGACCACCGCTTCCCAGATTTTCAAAGCTTCCGGCAAGGGCAGTCGCTTCTTTGAGCAGGCCCTGAACCCGGAATTCAAACCCATTCCGCTGGGATTGACCATTACCACCGGACTGGCGAATGCCTTGAAGTATGACGTTTCGCAGAATGTCGTTGGTAAAATTACCGGCACCAAGCGCCCGGACGAAGCCATCATTTACTCTACCCACTGGGATCATCTGGGCGTCGGGCAGCCGGTGCAGGGCGATTCCATCTACAACGGCGCGGTCGATAATGCCAGCGGTACAGCGGCCTTGCTTTCCATCGCGGAGGCATTTTCAAAACTGCAGCAAAAACCGGAGCGCACGGTCGTTTTCCTGTTTGTAACGGCAGAAGAGCAGGGTTTGCTGGGCTCGGAGTACTATGCGCAGCATCCGATCTTTCCAATTGACAAAACGGTCGGCAACATCAATATGGACGCTTTGAATCCCAACGGTCCGATGAAAGATCTGACGGTTGTTGGCTACGGGCAATCCGACCTGGACGACTATGCCACCGAAGAAGCCGGCAAGCAGGGGCGCTACATTCTGCCCGATCAGGAGCCGGAGAAGGGGTTTTATTTCCGCTCCGATCACTTCAATTTTGCCAAAGTCGGTATCCCGGCATTGTACGCTGCCGGTGGCTACGATCATCTGACCAAAGGCAAGGAATACGCGCGTGCCAAGGCCGACGAATACACCGCACAACGCTACCACCAGCCTGCGGATGCATACACGCCTGAGCTTTGGGACCTGGGCGGCGTCGTGCAGGATGCGCAGTTGTTTTTTAATATCGGCAAGCGGCTGGCGAATGAAGAAACCTTCCCCGAATGGAAAGAAGGCTCGGAATTTAAGGGACTTCGCAATTAAAAACACTCGCCAACGCCAGGTCGCATTTACCAGGTGACCTGGCACGGCATTCCGCATTCGTGTTCACTTTCCCGATCTGAACCAACTCTTCTTTTCAGTGTTTAAACACTGAAGATAGTATTGATTCACACGCATTTCACAGAACATTTGGTGTTTGCGTGTATTCGGAGTAATTTTGTACGTTTATGGAAACATTATCCGTTCTAACGCCATTGAACATGAAAATTGAAGAGGAAATTCGCCAGAAAAAGCCATTTCGCAATGCCTACCAGCGGGCGATTGTCAACATGATTTATACCGCCAACTGGCTGACGGATCAGCTACGTGCTCACTTAAAGCCCTATGGCATCACTATTCAGCAGTACAATGTATTGCGCATTTTGCGCGGGGCAGACAAGCCGCTGTCCACTTCCGACATTCGGGAGCGCCTGCTCGACAAAATGGCGGATACCTCCCGTATGGTGGATCGCCTGTGCCAGAAAGGGCTGGTCGAACGCTCCACCTGCGAGCAGGATAAGCGACTGGTGGATGTAACCCTCAGCGCCGAAGGTGAAAAACTGCTGGAAAAGATGGATGCGCTGGATGATGCGATGGATCAGCTCATCGGCGAACTAACCGACGAAGAAGCGATGCGACTGAGCGATTTGCTGGATAAGATCAGAGGCTAAATCGTAAAGTTATCACCGAAATCCACTTTTTCCTTACCTTAGCGGCGAAACAAAACTCGAACCGACATGAAACTTTTGCAGGATAAAGTAGCCCTCATCACCGGCGGTTCGCGCGGCATTGGCGCAGCGATCGTACGCAGATTTGCCGAACAGGGCGCGCACGTGGCATTTACCTACCGCTCTTCCGGCGCTTCCGCAGATGCAATTGCCGATGAGGTAAAAAAATTGGGCGTCAACGCCAAAGCTTACCAATCGGACGCTGGCTCGTACAGTGGCGCGGAGGAATTGATCAAAGCTGTACTGGAGGATTTTGGTAAGATTGATATCGTCGTGAATAACGCCGGCATCACACAGGATACGCTGATGCTGCGCATGTCCGAAGAGCAATGGGACATGGTGATCGAAACGAATTTGAAATCGGTTTTCAACCTGACCAAGCACGTTCTGCGCCCGATGATGAAAGCGGGTGGCGGCTCGATCATCAATATGAGTTCCGTGGTGGGCATCACGGGTAATGCCGGACAAGCCAACTACGCGGCCTCCAAAGCTGGCATTTTTGGTTTCACTAAATCCATAGCTAAAGAAATGGGCTCCCGCAATATCCGCTGCAACGCCGTAGCGCCGGGCTTCATCGAAACCGATATGACCGAACAACTCGACGAAAAAACCAGGGAAGCCTACCTGACGAACATCCCCATGAAGCGCCTCGGCAAAGCCGAAGAAGTGGCGGACTTGTGCGTATTCCTGGGTTCGGATATGTCTTCCTATGTTTCCGGACAGACGATTACCGTCTGCGGTGCAATGACGACGTGATGAAGATTTTTCAAGCATAAAAAGGACCGGTGTAGCTCAATTTGCAGCTGCCCCGGTTTTTTTATTGCAAAAATCCGAGAATGTGCTAATTTTAAGCATTCACCTAAAAGCATGACCCAAATGGCAGATCAAGCCCTCATCGAAAAAATTCACGAAGCCGTCATCGACACGCGCCTGGAAGATGCGTTATACGAATTAAAAAAAGTTGCCACTGATTTTGACCAACAGAACACGATCATCCTGTTAATCAGTCAGTTAAAAGAAGCGGAGCGCGAGCAGATGCTCGACACCGAAGATGAGCGCGTGATCGGTCGCAAAATCAATCGCATCCGGCTGGGCGTGCAGAAGGCATAATTTTGCAACACTTATCTGAATATATCATCACTAAACTAAAATTCTATTCGTATGAAAAACAGGTTATTAACCTTTATTTTTTTTCTGGTTGTCAGTTCGGGTTTGACGTTTGCGCAGGAAGCGGCGCAAGCATTAAAATGGACGCCGGAGTTCAGTATGAATTTCAAAGGTATAAGCAATACGAAGCTTTCGCCCGATGGCAAGTACGCTGCCTACGTGGTGCGCACGCCGGTAATGGAAGGCGAAAAATCCGAATACAATCAGCAGATTTGGGTGGCAGCAACCGATGGTTCCATGGACGTGCAATACACGCGGGGCGAGGAGTCGAGCTTCGCGCCGGCATTCTCACCTGATGGAAAATCGCTGGCATTTTTGTCGAGCCGCTCCGGCAAAACCCAGGTGTGGATGATGCGCCTCATGGGTGGCGAAGCGGAGCAGGTTACCGATGTCAAAAAAGGCGTCAATAGCTTTCAGTGGTCGCCCGATGGCAAGCACATTGCGTTTTTGAGTACCGACCCGGATACGGAGGAAGAAGAAAAGCAGAAAAAAGAGAAACGCGACGTGATTGAAGTGGATAAAAACTTCAAGTACAGTCATTTATACACGATTGAAATCGAACATAAAAAAGAGGAAGATCGCAAGGTACAACGCCTGACCCAGGGTGATTTTCACGTCAATGGCTTCGACTGGTCGCCCGATGGCAAGAATATTGCTTTTTCCTACACGGCTGATCCGAATATCAATACTAATTATATCGGTGGCGATATCGCGACGGTTCCCGCGGATAGCGGCGCGGTGCAGCAGTTGGTGACCTGGGGTGGCTCAGACGGCAACCCGACCTATTCGCCGGACGGTCAATGGATTGCTTTCCAGTCCAGTGGCGAAGAACCACAACCGATCGGCTTGTCCGACCTCTACGTCGTTCCGGCGAACGGCGGCAAACCTAAAGCGATTGCCCAAACGCCCGATCGCTCAGCAAATATCGTCGGCTGGACGAAGGACGGCAAGAGCCTGATCGCAACCGAATCATACCACACCTCTGCGGTGGCCCTGTCCGTGCCAATGGAAGCCAGCGGCAAAACTAAAATTCTGACTTCGCTCGATGGCAATAGCTCCAGCGTCGATTATAATGCCGATAAAAATCAACTGGCATTTGTGTACCAAACGACCGACACGCCAGCGGAAGTTTTTGTGTCAAATACCTTGGGCGGCGCCAAGCAGCAACTGAGCCATGTGAATGCCGACATCGAGCTTCCCGAAATGGGCAAAACCGAAGTCATCACCTGGAAATCCAAGGATGGCATGGAGATCGAGGGTTTGGTGACTTATCCGGTTGGCTACGAGCCCGGCAAAAAGTACCCGTTGATCCTGCAGATTCACGGCGGTCCGGCGGGCGTTTTCACTAAGGGTTTCACCGGCAATCCTTCGATTTACATGACGCAGTATTTTGCGGAGCAGGGTTTCATCGTCATTCGCCCGAACCCGAGAGGTAGCACCGGTTACGGCAAGGATTTTCGCTTTGCGAACTTCATGGATTGGGGCTACGGCGACTACGAAGATGTAATGAGCGGCGTGGATAAACTCATTGAGCAGGGCGCAGCCGACGCCGACCGCATGTGCGTGATGGGCTGGAGCTACGGCGGTTACCTCACCAGTTTTTTGGTGACGCGCACCGACCGCTTCAAGGCGGCGAGCATGGGCGCTGGTTTGCCGAACCTCATCAGCATGGTGACCACGACCGATATTTCCGATTATCTGGTCGGGCACATGGGCGATGAGTATTGGAACGATTATGAAACTTACGAGAAACACTCGGCGATTTATCGCATCAAAAATGTAAGCACACCCACGCAGATCATCCACGGTGCCAATGACTTGCGCGTGCCGTTTACGCAGGGGCAGGAATTCTACGAATCGCTGAAGCGCCGGGGCGTACAGACCGAAATGCTGGTGCTGCCGCGCACGCCGCATGGTCCGCGCGAGCCCAAGCTGCTGATGGAAGTATCGCCAAGAATCATGAAATGGTTCGAGAAATATATTGACATTAAGCCGTAAGGTCATCCAAGAAATTGCCGTGTGCGTAAGATCGCACGGCAATTTTATTTTGTCGAATCTGGCAAATCTGCTACCTTTTGTAGCTTGTTTTTTCTAACCTAGTAAATTACAGCATGAGCAATAAAAAGTGGACGTTGGCGGGCAAAACCGCTGTCATCACTGGCGGAACGAAAGGAATCGGTCTGGCTACGGCGGACGAATTCCTGGCGCTGGGCGCAGAAGTGGTCATCGCGGCCCGGGGCAAAGAGACGCTACATGAAGTGTTAGCGGAGCGCAAGGGGCAGCCCATTCACGGCGTTGTCGCGGATGTCGCGGCGCCCGAAGGTCGGCAGGCAATCGTCGATAAAGTCGCGGACCTGTGGGGCAAGCTTGATGTTCTGGTGAATAATGCCGGTACGAATATTCGCAAACAAACCGTCGAGTATGCGTCGGAGGAAGCGCGTAAAATATTCGAGATCAACATTTTCAGTGTGTTTGAATTGTGTCGCGACCTGCATCCGTTTTTGCTTAAAGGCAAGGACGTCGCCGTGGTGAATGTCGCTTCGGTCGCGGGTGTTTTTGATGTAAAATCCGGCTCGCCCTACGGCATGACCAAAGCTGCTGAAATCCAACTTACCCGCCATCTGGCAGCGGAGTGGGCGCCGAGCAATATTCGCGTGAACGCGGTGTCGCCCTGGTACACCATCACGCCGCTCACTGATGTGGTACTGAATGATCCTGAACGCAAGCGCGCCATTCTCGACCGCACGCCGCTGGGCAGGGTCGCCGACGCTGAGGAAATGGCGGCTGTCGTTGCGTTTCTGGCGATGAATAAATCGTCTTACATCACCGGTCAAAATATCATGGTGGATGGCGGCATGAGCATCAAAGGCTTGTAGTTTTTCGTTACCTTTGCAGCAATATTATAGTACTTTTCGCTACTTGCTATTCGCTTTTCGCAGTACAGAAAGTTGATAATGAGACTTTTAATCGAAATATTTTCATCAAAAAATCAATTAAACAACTATAATTCTTTCACCTGGCTAAACATTCAGCTATGAAATTACAATGCACCGCATCCATTATCAGCCTTTTACTACTGGTTAGCGCTTGTAAAAATGACGCCGGTTTGGTCGCTTCGAAGGCCGATGTTGCAGTGTTTGAGCAGGAACTGGCGCAACTGCAGGCATACTTCCACATTCCCGGCATGGCAGTGCTGGTGAAGGAAGGCGACGACATTATTTACGAAAATTATTTAGGTTATGCCGACC
>CAZFBU010000113.1:0-1862 GCA_964517175.1 uncultured Saprospiraceae bacterium | reverse complement strand
CTGGTGAAGGAAGGCGACGACATTATTTACGAAAATTATTTAGGTTATGCCGACCTGGATGCGCAAACGCCGGTCACCGCCGAAACCCTCTTTCCAATCGCTTCGGTTTCCAAAATATTTGGGGGCGTTTCCGTTTTTCAACTGGTGGAAGCCGACAAATTAAAACTGGACGACCCCATTTTGCAATATTTTCCCAACGCGCCGGTCCCGGAAAGCGTTGAAATACAGCATGTTCTATCACACACATCGCAAGGGATATCCGGCGAACATTTTTTGTATAGCAATCGCTTTGGCGCTTTGACCAAGGCGGTGGAAAAGGTCGCCAGGGCAACCTACTCGGCGTATGTGCAGGAACACATCCTGACTCCGCTGGCGATGACGCGGAGCTATCCTTTCATCGATATTACGCTGCTGGGCACTGCGAAAAACCTGGCGAAACCGTACCTATACGAAGGCAGTACGCGGGAAGGCTTATACAGTCCGGGCTTTAGCACCGCGACTGGCATCGTGACGAACGTGCGCGATCTGGCAACATTCGACGATGCGCTTGACGCGAACGAGTTGATCTCCGCGGCGCACAAAAAGCAGCTATTTACGCCGTTTAAGGATGGCATGCCCTATGGGCTGGGCGCGTTCACGCAAACGTTTATGGGTGAAGAACTGGTGTGGGGCTACGGGCAGGAAAATTGTTTTTCCAGCTTGTTCCTGAAATTGCCGGGTAGAAATCTGACCTTCATCATGCAAGCCAACAACCGCCTGCTGAGCGACCCCGCCCGCCTGATTAATGGCGACGTAACGTACTCGCTTTTTGCGCTGAATTTTCTGAAATATTTCGCTTTTGAACTGCCGACTACGCTGCGTTTTACCGACTTTCAGGATACGAGCAAGGTTGCCGGTTTCTATCAGAATCTACCGGAAACGGATACGGAATTCTATCGCCAGGAACTACTCGCGAATGCCCTGGCAGCCAGTTTCATGGGCGCGTACGACGCGGCAGAATTCGACCGTAGCGCGGCTTTGTTGCGCACGGCTTTCCAGTATTTTCCGGATTACAAAACCTACGGCAATGCTTCACTCATGCACAATCTGGCGTTTCTGTTTGCTTTTGCAGGAAATACGGATTTTACCGAAAATATGGTCGATCTGGGGCGGCATCTGCTGGAAACTTATCCCGAAAATCCTTACATCAACTACTATCTGGGCGCTTATTTCGATGCGACTGGCGATTTGGAGCAAGCCAGTCAGCACTTTCGCACTATTCTCGATGCGGAAAATTATGACCGCAATTGGTACACCGAGGATGCGGAGCAGTTTTTTGTGCGGCAGCAGTAGAAAAAAATGGATTCCGGGAAACTCAACAAAACGTACAGGCATTCACCAGCGCGGGCGTAGAGGTTTTGCGCCAACTGGCTTGATGAGACGCTACTATTGTCGGGTATTTCAATGCCCGGCAATAAATTTCAATTCAGCGAAAAATTCGGCGCTGCCACGCTCAGGGTATTATAAGCCGTCAGCAGGCTGATCTCTACTTCCATGAAGCGCGTCAGTGGGAAGTCGGCGATCATCTCGCGCACTTCCACTTCCGAATTGGCGCTAAAGATGGCCCATATCTTG
Organism: uncultured Saprospiraceae bacterium; assembly: GCA_964517175.1. GTDB lineage: Bacteria > Bacteroidota > Bacteroidia > Chitinophagales > Saprospiraceae > JADJNW01. The sequence continues at coordinate 248 of CAZFBU010000113.1, read as the reverse complement.
CCATTGTCCAGCGAGAGCGCATAATTGATTAACTTTCCCTGCGATAGGTACTTATTCACCACACAGTCCTGGTAGGAGAGCAAATCGAAAAACTCGTCCGTCAACTCGTCCGGCAGGGTGAAATCTGCCATAAATTGATACTCTTGGTGCATCAAGCCGATGTGTTTGATTATCAAATAATTTCACAAAAGTACACGGAAAAAACTTTCTGCGCCAATCGAATTGAGCATTTGTCGGAAAATAGCTTT